>JAPJNB010000087.1 GCA_026461385.1 Akkermansiaceae bacterium | reverse complement strand
GATCTCAGGAGGTTCCTTCACGTGGTGCTGGTGTGACGCGCTCTTCATGTCGCCCGCCGTCTGGGCCCACCTCTCCAAGATCACTGGTGATTCAAAGTACTTTGAGTTCGCCGATCGCGAATGGTGGACCACCACCGATGTCCTCTACGATCCCTCCGAGCATTTGTACTACCGCGATAACAACTTTTTCACCAAGCGCACCCCCTCCGGCAAAAAAGTCTTCTGGGCACGCGGCAATGGCTGGGTCGTCGGCGGTCTGGTCCACGTCCTCGACTCCCTGCCCGAGAGTCACCCATCACGCGCCAAATATCTTGGGCTCTATCACGACATGATGTTTGCGCTGTTAAAGCTCCAAAATACGGACGGGCTCTGGAGAACTAGCCTGTTAGATCCTCAAGGCCCGTCCGGCGAATCATCGGGGTCCGCTTTTTTCGCATACGCGATGGCATGGGGCCTCAACCGTGACCTTTTACCCAGTGATTCCTTCCGCCCCGCAGTGATGAATGCCTATCAGGCGCTGGTCAAAAATATCCACCCCGATGGGATGCTCGGGTTCGTCCAAAAAATCGGCGACTCACCTGACAACCATGAGACCACCGCCGAGTCCACCGAGGTCTATGGCTCCGGCGCGTTTCTTCTTGCAGGCTCCGAGATCGTCCGTCTGTTGGATCCGACCAAACGCCGCAAGGACCTCACCCCATTTGATCACGTCAAGCTCCCTGACCATTTCGTGCCAGAAGCACCGCGCGCCTTTGCTCGCTTCGTGCCTGAGCGGATGGATGACTTCGCTTGGGAGAATGATCTCGTCGCGTTTCGCACGTATGGCCCAGCCTTGAGGCCCAGCCATGAAAACAGCGGCATCGACTGCTGGTTCAAGCGAGTCCCCTATCCGATCCTCAACAAATGGTACCTGCAAGACGGCCTGAAGCTGCCCTACG
This sequence comes from Akkermansiaceae bacterium, assembly GCA_026461385.1. Classification (GTDB taxonomy): domain Bacteria; phylum Verrucomicrobiota; class Verrucomicrobiia; order Verrucomicrobiales; family Akkermansiaceae; genus Luteolibacter. Next base: position 7,525 of record JAPJNB010000087.1, on the reverse strand, counting down.
GAAATGTGGGCAAGCCATACCACCACGACCATGGCGAGGGGCATGATGCATTCAAGGTTGGCGACACGCGTGGATGCGGGGGGCTCTCGGTCGTGGTAAATGGCGAGTTTTACGACTCCGAAACCTTCATCGCCCACCGGATGGTGGAAAATACGCCGCAGCGGGTGGCCTTTGAACTCGACTACGCCAGCCAGCTCAACGGACAAATTCTCAGAGAAACCAAGCGAATCACCCTCATCATGGGACAGCATCTCTTCCAATCCGACTCCCGTTTCACGCTCGATGGCAAGCCCGCTGCAGATCTTGAGGTTGCGATCGGCCTCGCGCCGCAGGTCAAAGGGTCCTCACCCGTTTTCTCACAGAAGTCAGGCATCATGCTCATTTGGGAAAACTTTGAGGGCCAAGGTCTCGGCACGGGGGTTGTGATCGATCCCTCCCGGGTGGTAAAAATGGAATCCCACACCGATGCCAAGGGCCAATCCCAAGCATTTTGCTTCGCCCGGGCGGACGCCAGCGGCCACATCCGGTGGTTTTCCGGCTTCGGCTGGGAGGGCCAAAGGGACATCACCACGCTCGCTGCCTGGAAAAGCCACCTCAGCCAATTCGCAGATCGCTTCATCGCAGCCCCCTACGCCGACCCCTCGAAAGACCCGAACTTTATCGTCCACTCCCTCCCGGTTCCCGCAGACCTCGCGGCCCCACCGAAAACGGAGTGACTCCATGGCCCGCATTGGGGAAATCGCAAAAACTGCCAAGGGCAACGCCATCCGAAGCGATTCAGCACCAACCAACCGTGTCAATGCCCCAGATACGGCACAGATGTTGCTTAAATTACCCAGAGTCTTGACAGCTCGCCGGTTGATCCGCAGATTTCCGCCCGTTTCTTCCACCACCATGGAATTTTCGTCTAAACTCCGAAATTTCCCTGGTAGGAGCCACCAAATTCTAAACTGCCTGATTTGCCAAATCTCTCCCTTGCGCGGAGACTCGGCACCCTTACTCTAAATCACCTCCTTCACTAATTCCATGCCTTCATCGCAGAAATCTCCATTTGGCTGGCCTGAACCACAAGGCCTTTGGCATCCATCACGCGAAAAGGACGCCTGCGGCGTCGGCTTCATCGCTCACCTCAAAGGCAAGCGCTCGCATGATATCATCGTGAAAACCCTCACGATGAACAACCAAATGGACCACCGCGGTGCAAGTGGCTCAGACCCTGCCACCGGCGATGGCGCAGGGATTTTCACCCAGATGCCCGACAAATTCCTCCGCCGGGAGATGGCCGCCAAGGGGATCGAGCTACCACCTGAAGGCGATTACGGCTCAGGCTGCGTCTTCTTCTCGCCCGAAGCCGCCGTCCGCGAGGTCGCCATGCAGGTCTTCGAACTCGTCATCCGCGACGAAGGCCAAAAGTTCCTCGGCTGGCGCACCGTTCCGGTCAAAAGCGAAATCCTCGGCAAGACGTCCGGACGCTACGAACCGGTCATCAAGCAGGTGTTCATCGGAAAAAGTGCCGATATCACGGACGCGATGGCGTTTGAGCGCAAGCTCTACGTGATTCGCAAGCGCGTGGGCGCATGGATCCGCAACAACGAGGTGCCCAATCAATTCCGCGACGTTCACGGTAACAAAGGCAACTCATTCCCAGGCGCTGACTACCACTACGTCACGGGCTTATCCGCCCGCACGATGATTTACAAAGGCATGCTCACCCCTTGCCAGCTCTCGGAATATTTTCCGGACCTCTACGATTCTGACTACGAATCCGCCCTCGCGCTGATGCACACCCGCTTCTCGACCAACACGTTCCCAAGCTGGTCGCGCGCCCACCCGAACCGTTTCATCGCCCACAACGGCGAGATCAACACGGTCATGGGAAATGCCAACGCCATGAAGGCCCGCCAAGCCCTCTGCGCTTCTGACGTTTTCGGCACAGAAATCGAAAATATCTTCCCCGTCATCAATGAAGACGGTTCTGACTCCGCTCGCTTCGACAACTGCCTCGAGTTCCTCCACTACGGCGGCTACGACCTTGTCCACACCATGATGATGATGATTCCCGAGCCCTGGGAACGCCACACGATGATGGATGAGGATAAAAAAGCCTTCTACGAATTCCACGCCTGCCTCATGGAGCCATGGGACGGACCTGCCTCCATCACCTTCTCAGACGGCCAACAAATCGGCGCCGTGCTCGACCGCAACGGCCTCCGCCCCAGCCGCTACTACGTCACCGACGACGACCTCGTCATCATGGCCTCGGAAGTCGGCGTCGTCCCGGATCTCGATCCGCTCTCGATCGTGGAAAAAGGCCGCCTCCGCCCCGGTAAAATGTTCCTCGTGGACATGAACGAAGGCCGCATCATCCCCGACGAGGAAATCAAAAAGCGCATCTACTCTGCCAAGCCCTACCGCCAGTGGCTCGCTGATAACCGTATCACCCTCAAAGACTTACCCACCGCCTTGGCCCCGAAAACCATCGAGCCAGAGCGCATCCTCGCTCGTCAGCTCGCCTTCGGCTACACCTACGAGGACCTCCGCATGTTACTCGGGCCCACCGCAACCAGTGGCGTCCAGCCCATCGCCTCCATGGGAAATGACACCCCGCTCGCCGTGCTCTCCAGCAAGCCGAAGCACCTCTACCACTACTTTAAGCAAATCTTCGCCCAGGTCACGAACCCTGCTCTCGACTGCATTCGCGAAGAACTCGTCACCTCCACCGAGACCTTCCTCGGTGCCGAAGGAAACATCCTCGCACCCGGCCCGCAAAGCTGCCGCATGATCCGCTTGGACAATCCCCTCATCGACAACGCCGCACTCGCCCAGCTCCGCGAGGTCAGCCTCGACGGCTTCAAATCCATCACCCTCGACGCACTCTTCCCCGCCGACCAAGGCGGAAATGGCCTCGAAGCCGCCTTCGCAAAAATCTGCGCCGCCGCCGACCAAGCCATCGCCGCAGGAAATAACATCCTCATCCTTTCCGATCGCAACATCGACAAGGATCACGCCGCCTTCCCCACCCTCCTGCTCATGGGTGGCCTCCACCACCACCTGGTCGCCAAGGGCACCCGCACGCTTTGCTCCATCGTGCTCGAAACCGGCGAGGCCCGCGAAGTCCACCACTTCTCGACCCTCATCGGCTTCGGCGCAGACGCCATCAATCCCTACATGGTCTTCGAATCCATCCACCAGATGATCGCAGACGAAATGATCGAGATCACCCTTGAGAAAGCCACCTACAATTTCCTCAAAGGTTCCATTAAAGGCGTCGTCAAGACCATGGCGAAAATGGGCATCTCCACCGTCGCCTCCTACCGCGGCGCCCAAGTCTTCGAGACCATCGGCCTCAGCACCGACCTCGTAAACAAGTATTTCTGCGGTACCTCCAGCCGTTGTGAAGGCTCCGACATCGACCAAGTCGCCGAAGAAGCCCTCATCCGCCACCGCCAAGCCTTCCCTGACCGCCACATCGAGGCCGAGGAAGCCGCACTCGACACCGGCGGCGTCTATCAATGGCGTAGCGATGGAGAATACCACCTCTTCAATCCAGAAACCATCCACCTCCTCCAAAAAGCCACCCGTACCGGCAGCTACGAGGTCTTCAAGCAGTACGCCAAAAAGGTCAACGACCAGAGTGAGAACCTCTCGACCCTGCGCGGCCTCATGAAATTCAAAACCAACCGCACCTCCGTCCCCATCGAGGAGGTCGAGTCCATCGAAGCCATCACCAAGCGCTTCAAAACCGGTGCGATGTCGTGGGGCTCCATCTCCCAGGAAGCCCACGAGACCCTCGCCATTGCGATGAACCGCATCGGCGGAAAATCCAACACCGGTGAAGGCGGCGAAGACCCAGAACGCTACATCCCGATGGAAAATGGCGATAGCAAACGCTCTGCCATCAAGCAGGTCGCCTCCGGCCGCTTCGGCGTCACCGGCGAATACCTCGTCAACGCCGACGAAATCCAAATCAAAATCTCCCAAGGTGCCAAGCCCGGCGAAGGCGGCGAACTCCCCGGCTCCAAGGTCTATCCATGGATTGCCAAAGTCCGCTACTCCACTCCGGGCGTCGGCCTCGTTTCCCCACCGCCGCACCACGACATTTACTCCATCGAGGACCTCTCGGAGCTCATTCACGACCTGAAAAATGCCAACACCCGCGCCCGCATCAACGTGAAACTTGTCGCCGAAGTCGGCGTCGGCACCATCGCCGCCGGAGTCGCCAAGGCCCATGCAGACGTGATCCTCATTTCCGGCCACGACGGCGGCACCGGAGCCTCGCCCTCGTCCTCCATCTACAATGCCGGTGCCCCATGGGAACTCGGCCTCGCAGAAACGAACCAAATCCTTCTCCTCAACGACCTTCGCAGCCGCGTCACCCTCGAAACGGACGGCCAGCTCAAGACCGGTCGCGACGTCGCCATCGCCGCGCTGCTCGGTGCCGAAGAATTTGGCTTTGCCACCGCACCGCTCGTCACCGTCGGCTGCCTCATGATGCGCGTCTGCCAAAAAAATACCTGCCCCGTCGGCATCGCCACCCAAGACCCCGAGCTTCGCAAAAACTTCGAAGGTAAGCCCGAGCATGTCGTCAATTTCATGACCTTCATCGCCATGGAATTCCGCGAGATCATGGCAGAACTCGGCTTCCGCACCATCAACGAAATGGTCGGCCACGTTGAGTGCCTCGACACCAACAAAGCAACCGAACACTGGAAAGCCCAAGGCGTGGATCTCACCAGCATCTTCCACAAGCCAGATGTCGCCGACACCGTCGGAGCCTACAAGCAAGTCGCTCAAGACCACGGCCTCAAGGATGCGCTCGACAACACCCACCTCCTCACCCTCTGCAAGCCCGCCATCGAGCGCGGTGAAAAAGTCCGGGTCGAGCTGCCAATCATCAACGTGAACCGCGTGGTCGGCACCATCACCGGTAGCGAGATTTCCCGCAAATACGGCAGCAAGGGCCTCCCAGAAGACACCATCGAGCTGAAATTCACCGGCAGCGCGGGCCAGTCGTTAGGAGCATTCACCCCACCCGGCATGACCTTCCGCCTCGAAGGCGATGCCAATGACTACATCGGCAAGGGCCTCTCCGGTGCCAAAATTATCATCTACCCACCCCGCGGCTCCCGCTTCAAGCCAGAGGACGCCATCATCGTCGGCAACGTTGCCCTCTACGGTGCCACCAGCGGCCAAGTCTACATCAACGGCCTTGCCGGTGAGCGCTTTTGCGTCCGCAACTCCGGTGCCTCCGCCATCGTCGAGGGCGTCGGCGACCACGGCTGCGAATACATGACCGGCGGCCAAGTCATCGTCCTCGGCGAAACCGGCCGCAACTTCGCCGCCGGCATGTCCGGCGGAGTCGCCTACGTCTATGACATCGACGGCCTGTTCGAAAAACGCCTCAACCACGAAATGGTCAATCTCTACCGCCTCATCGAGGGCAATGATTCGGACATCGCCTTGGTGAAATCGAACATCGAGCAACACGTCGCCTACACCGACTCGCCACGCGGCAAGTTCTTGCTGGAAAACTGGGATGCCGAGCTGCCTAAGTTCTTCAAAGTCCTCCCCCGCGACTACGAGCGCATGCTAGAAGCCTTCAAGAAAGTCGAAGCTCAAGGCCTCACCGGCGACGAAGCCGCCATGGCCGCCTTCGAAGCCAACCTGCAAGACCTCGCCCGCATCGGTGGAAACTGAGTAAAATTTCAAATCTTAAATCTCAAATCTCAAACTCATATGGGAAAACCAACCGGATTCATGGAAGTCCCTCGCATCACGGATGCCGAGGCAGCACCACTCGAGCGCATCAAAAACTGGCGTGAGTTTAAAATTCACCCCGCTGAGAAACAACAACGCGCCCAAGCCTCCCGCTGCATGGACTGCGGCACACCCTTCTGTCACACCGGCCACATGGTCTCCGGCATGGCCAGCGGATGCCCCGTGAACAACCTGATCCCCGAGTGGAACGATCTCATTTACCGTGGCCGTTGGAAAGAAGCCCTCGAACGCCTCCACAAGACAAACAATTTCCCCGAATTCACCGGCCGCGTCTGCCCCGCTCCGTGCGAAGGCTCCTGTGTGCTCGGCGTGATCGGTCCTGCCGTTACCATTAAAAACAACGAGTGCGCCATCATCGACCGCGGTTGGGAAGAAGGCTGGGTCACTGCCCGCATCCCAGAAACCCGCACCGGCAAGAAAATCGCCGTCGTCGGCTCCGGCCCCGCCGGACTCGCCTGTGCCGACCAGCTCAACCAAGCCGGCCACAGCGTCACCGTTTTCGAGCGCGAGGACCGGATCGGCGGCCTCCTCATGTATGGCATTCCTAACATGAAGTTAGACAAAGAACTCGTCGTCCAGCGCCGGGTCGATCTCATGGCCTCAGAAGGTATCGAGTTCAAGACCGGCATCGCCATCGGCAAGGACTCTGTTTGGACTGCCGAAAAACTCCGCGCCGACTTCGACGCCACCATTCTCTGCTGCGGAGCCACCGCTGGCCGCGATCTCTACATCGACAACCGCGATGCCGAGGGCGTGTTCATGGCCATGGAGTTCCTCACCACCAATACCCGCTACCAACTCGACCACGAGTTCGACGGTAGCAACCCCGCCCTCAACGCCACTGGCAAGGACGTCGTCGTCATCGGCGGCGGTGACACCGGCACCGACTGCGTCGGCACCAGCATCCGCCACGGTTGCAAGAGCGTGATCCAGCTGGAAATCATGCCCCAGCCACCCGAGAAGCGCGCGGCGAACAACCCCTGGCCCGAGTGGCCGAAGATTTACAAAATGGACTACGGCCAAGAAGAGGCAAACGCCCTCCAAGGCCGCGATCCCCGCCACTACCTCGTCCAGACCAAGCGCTTCCTCAAGGACGCCACCGGCAAACTCACCGGCCTCGAAATCGTCGAGATCGAGTGGACCAAAGACGAGCAAGGCCGCTTCGTCCCCCAAGACATCGAGGGCACCCTCCGCGTCATCCCCTGCCAGCTCGCCCTGCTGGCCATGGGCTTCACCGGACCAGAAAACGAAGTCATCCAGAAATTCGCACTCGAGACGGATGCTCGGTCGAATATCAAAGCCGATCACGGCCAATTCATTACCAACGTCCCCGGCGTCTTCGCCGCAGGTGACGTCCGCCGTGGCCAGTCGCTCGTCGTCTGGGCCATCAACGAGGGCCGCGGTGCGGCTCGCGAATGCGACCGCTTCCTCATGGGCGCAACGAACTTGCCGTAATTTGCTTCAGCTCGAAATAACCGATCCATCCATCAGGCTGGATCGTTATTTCGAGTCATCACCGTAGCCAACTAATTTCGGGTCAAATGACCCGAATTTTTTTTGTTGGGCAAGATCCCCTACTCTCCACGCCGCCTGCTCCGTCGCGATGCCATTAGAAAAATTCCGGGCACCATGAGAATGAACACCCGCAACTCTGGCACCACCGTCAACTCGCCGGTGCTCAACATCATCGCCTGGCCCGCGAGCGTCACCCCGCCGTCGGAATAAAGTCTAACATGCGAAAGCTGGG
>JAPJNB010000086.1 GCA_026461385.1 Akkermansiaceae bacterium | reverse complement strand
GATTTTTGCTTTTTGTTCGTTGCTGTTCGCTACCATGGCTAACGCCCAGTGGAAGACCACTACCTACACGCTCAAGGGCGGGTGGAACGCGATTTACCTGACGGGCGATGCGACGCAGGACACGCTCGATAACCTGCTACCATCCACGGTGCTGGAAGTCTGGCGTTGGCAGCCTAACCCGACGCAAGTTGGGTTCACGCAGTCGCCATTGATTCCTTCGTCCGGCACGGCAGAATGGAGTGTCTGGAAAAGAGGCGTGCCTGCCGAGAGCAGCCTCACGCAGCTCGCGGGTCAGATGGCGTACTTGGTGAAATGCACCGGCACCATCTCCAACACCTACAGCGTGGCGATCAAGCAGACGCCGATCTTGCCCACCAACAGCTGGGTGCGCAACGGTGCCAATTTGCTCGGTTTTCCTTCTTATAAAAATGGCAGCAGTTACCCGACGCTCTCGTCGTATTTTGCGACTTTTCCTGCGGCCATTGCGGTTAGTTCCAAGGTTTACAAGTACGTTGGTGGCGATCTTGGCGCGGGCAATCCGATCCAGATTTTTTCGACCAACACGGAGCGCCTTGATTCGACTCAAGCGTATTGGTTCTCTGCGGAGGTCACCGGAGACTTCTACGCTCCGCTCGAAATCAACCCGAGTTCGTCGGATGGATTTGCTTTTGGCCGAGATGGATCGGTGGTTAAACTTCTCGTGCGCAACCGCAGTGATGCTTCCGTTACTCTGACTTTGGCGCCTGTCGCCAGTGAATCGGCGCCTGCCGGCCAGGCGGGGATCGTGGGTGCGGTACCACTCACCAAGCGTGCGTTTAATGCCACTTCCCTGCAGTGGACCGAAACGCCGATCACTGCCAGTTACACCGTGGCGGTGGGTCCAAACTCCACGGTTGAGCTCAGCTTCGGGATCAATCGCAGCGATGCCATGATGTCTGCGGCGTCGTCCGATGCCTTGTTCGCCTCGCTGCTGCGCGTCACCGACAGCAGCAATCTGATGGATGTCTATGTGCCCGTGACGGCTCAGAAAGCGTCGCTGGCGGGGTTGTGGGTGGGCGATGTTTCGCTCACCAACGTAAGCAACAAGGTTTCCAACGGTGCACAGGCCACGGCGACTCTAACGGATGGTGTTATCACCGATCTGACGGTTGTTGGCTCGGGCGGTTTCGGTTACACCAGCCCGCCCGTGGTGACCATCGCGCCACCGCATGCCAATAGCAACGTGACCGCCACTGCGAATGCGACGATCGACGCCAGCGGTTTGGTCACTGCGGTCACTCCCGTGACGGGTGGCTCCGGCTATGCAGCGCCTCCGACGGTATCGTTCGCCGATCCTGCGGGCAGCACGGCGACCGCTGAGGCAACGGTCAGTGCGACCGGAAACGTGACTCGAATCAACCTCTTGGCATCTGGGAGCAATTATGTAGCAGTTCCCAGCGTGACGATTGATCCGCCGCCGGTGAGTGTCGCCGCGACGGGGACCGCAGTGGTGAGTGGCAATAAAACCATTGCGTCGATCTCAAGCGATACTGGGGGATCCTTTTACACCACCGTGCCCATGGTGACGATTGCCCCCCCTACGCCGAACACCGCCACCGCCACCGCTCTCACCCAAAATGGAACCTTAGCCAGCCTCACGGTCAACAATGCGGGAAGCGACTACACGGCGGTTCCTTCGGTGGGGATCGAAGCTCCGCCCGCCAGTGCCCAAGCTACGGCCGTGGCAGTGGTGAGTGCGACCAAAACGATTTCTCGGATCAGTCAATCCAGTGGCGGCGGTTATTACCTCACGGCGCCGACTGTCACGATTGCGGCACCGCCAGCCAGTGTGACCGCCACGGCCAATGCAACGGTGGCAGCGGGAGTCGTTTCGGGCATCACGGCCAATGCCACAGGTACCAACTACAGCGTGGCTCCCACGGTGACCATCGCTGCGTCAGCCGCGAGCGTGACGGGCAATGCTACGGCGACCGTCAGCGGTGGGGGGGTGACCGGCATCGTGGTCAATACCGCGGGATCTTACTACGCAACGGCTCCCGTAGTCACGGTGGCTGCGCCTCCGGCTAGCGTGACGGCGACGGCAAATGCAACTTTCACGGGAAATAACACCTTCACCATCACCAAAATTCTCAGCGGCAGCAATTACAATGCCGTTCCCAACGCGACTCTCACCGGCGGTGGCGGCAGCGGGGCAAATGTCACGGTAAGTTTGGGCGTCACGGCCCAGAGTTTTAAAATCAACTCGGGCGACAAAGTCTACTCGGTTGCACCGAACGTGGCGATCACGGGTGGCGGCGGCAGCGGGGCGACGGGCAATGCGACTTTGACGAGCGGTAAAGTCACGGGTGTGACCATCAGCGCCATGGGCACCGGCTTCACCACCGCCCCGTCTCTCGCCTTCAGCGCGGGAACAGTCACCTCGGGAACGGTTAGTCCCACCGCCGTGGGCAACGACTCGCAATTTGCCGTCAGCACGATCACCAAAGGCGGCACCAACGTCGGCTACACCAGTGCGCCGACCGTGACGATCGCCGCACCTGCGGTGGCCAAAACCGCGAACGCGACCGCGACGGTAGCGAACGGGGGAATCACTGCGATCACGGTGAACAATGCGGGCAGCGGTTACTCCACCGCACCCACCCTCAGCATCGCCGCTCCGCCGACGCGGGTCACCGCCACCGCCAACAGCACCCTCAGCGGTGATGGAGTTGCCAGCTTTACGATCACCAACCCGGGCATGGGCTACGCAAGTGCGCCGGTCGTGACCCTTTCGGCGCCACCTGCAGCCGTGACGGCCAACGCCACTGCGGACATCAGCGGCGGTGTCGTTACCGCCTACACCATCACCAATGTGGGTAGCAATTACGCCACCGCACCCGCGGTGACGATGAGTGGTGGAAGTTTCCGCACGCCTGTCCAAGCGGTCGCAAACTGCACGCTCAGCGGCAGCGGAGTGGCCACTTACAACATCACCAATGTCGGTGCCGGCTACACGACGGCACCCGTGGTGACCATGACCGCCCCACCGAGCGGGACGCAGGCGACGGCAAACGCCACGCTGACCAACGGACTTGTCACGGGATTCACCATCACCAATGTGGGCAGCCTCTACAACTCACCGCCGGCGGTGACGGTGGATGCGCCGCCCGCCGGAGTGCAGGCCACGGCCACCTGCGTCTTGAATGGGGGATCTGGCATCAATAGCGGGGTCAGTTCGGCTTTCACCCTCACCAATCCCGGTAGCGGCTATCCGTCTCCACCCAACGTGACGATTGGGGGCTCCGTCGGAGTGCCCGCGCAAGCAGTCGCCACAATCAGCAATGGCGTGGTTACGGGTTATACCGTCACCGCCGCAGGCAGTGGATACCCTTCGGCGCCAACCGTCGTGGTTGCGGGCCCACCGGCCAATGCGCAAGCCACCGCCACCGCCACCGTGGACAATGGCTCGGTGACCGGCTTTACGGTGACCAGTGGCGGCAGTGGATACGAAAAGGCTCCTGCGGTGATCATCAATTTACCGCCACCTCGGACCGGCACTTCGACTCCGACTCCTTTCAAGTTGCGTACCCTCTTGCATCTCTCGGACGGTGGCACTGCACGACTTCTGTCGGAGGTTTACTTGGGTCAGCTTGCGGTGGCTCCCAATGATGTCGGACTTTGCACTTCGGAATCCTTGCTGAAACAAGATGCACTCGCGAGTGCTCAGTGCTTCAGCTCCTCGCACATGCCGATGGATCAAGTGATCACGAGTGGCAGTGGAAGTCTCGCCACCGGCCAAACCCTCACACGGGTGATCGACGTTTCCTACAACAATGCCACCAACCCCTTCGTTCACGCCTATCACCCCGATCACGACAATAAAAATGCCCGCGGTGAAGACCTCGCTGCGGGGGTGGAAGCACCCAACATCACCCGAACCTGCCAGTTCATTTTCACCGCCACTCCGCCCGCAGGCAGTACCACCACCATCGGTTGGGGCAGCAGCGTGATCGGCGGGAATTACATCGAAACCATGACCGGTGTCCACAAGGACCCACTCATCCTCTCCGGCACCTTCGAACTCCGCCGCGCCTCACAAATCGGAACGCTTTCGCAGTAAATTTGAAAAGCAGAAAGCAGAAAGCAGAAAGCAGAAATATCACACCCATCCAATTCTTAACTCCTCATATCTCATGAAAAAGACCGCCCTATTCGCCGCCCTGCTGTGCTTGGCACAGAGTTCACTCAACGCCGATGTGCCTTTGTTGATCAACTACCAAGGCAAAGTTGCTGATTCCACGGGACTGCCGATCGGTGCCAGCGGCACGGCTGTGGCCCCTACGGCGGCCCCCGTCAACCGCAAGGTGATCTTCCGCATCTATGATGCATCCACGGGCGGCACCCGCTTGTGGACGGAAGAACAGACGGCGACGATTTCGCTGGGCGTGTTCAGCGTCTTGCTGGGCAATGGCATCAATCCGACGGGCACCGCCTCGACGGAGAGCCGTCCTGCGCTCGATACGCTCTTCACCCCCAGCGCAGCGACCAGCCGCTTCCTCGAAATCACGGTCGATAACGGTGACAATTCGATCACTGCAGCCGACGTGCCGATCAGCCCGCGCCAGCAAATCACCAGCACGGCCTTTGCGCTTCACGCCAAGGTGGCCGACGGCATCGCCTCGTCGACGGACTTGACGATCAATCCGGTCACGGGCACCGCCACCAACTACGGCCTCGGCTGGTATGGCACGGGCCGGACCTTCAATAGTATCGCGGTCGATGGTCCGGTGCTTTACGGCAACGGCGGCGGCGCGCTCGGTTCAGCCGTGGGTGCGACCAAAAACATCGCCCTCGCATGGAATGCTGCTGGCCAAGTCGGCATCGGTGCCACTTCCAGCTTCACCACCACCAACAAACTGACCCTTCAAGGGGACGACGCGACCACCCCCGCCCAGCAATTGGTCATCCGCGGAAACACCGACTCCACCGAGCGGCTCAACATCGGCTTCGATACCACGGGCAATCAAGCGACCCTGCAATCCTACACTGCTGCCTCGACCACTGGGTCTCTGCTGCTCAACCCCAGCGGTGGCAACGTGATCATCGGAAGCACCACTACGGGTAGCACGGGGGCACCTGTCGCCAAGTTGTCAGTCGGCATCCCGATTTATGGCAACGCTACCACTCTCAGTAGCTCATTTTACGCCGGTGCAGGTACCTTGGGGCAGGTCGCGGGCAGTGAGCTGCTTCTGGGCAGCTTCGGCTTTTCTTCTACTGGAAATTCCCAGAGTTTGGCGATCTCGGCTTATCGCACCGCTGCCGGCGCCACCTGGGGGGATACCGCGTTGCTTTTGGGCATGAACGTCGATGTTGACAAGCGCCCCGGAGCTTACTTGAGCCTGCACAGCACCGGCAACGTCGGTATCGGTACCACAACTCCGGCTTACAAACTCGATGTCAATGGTACCGTCCGCGTGAGTCAAAACCTGACATTGGACAGTCATCTCGTATTGGGCGAAAGCCAGTGTATTTGGGGAAAAAACACGAATGGCGTGGTTGAGAACGCCTTTTGGCCCCGGGCTACTAACGGGACCTACATCAACTACGGCACCAACGGGTTTTACATCCGCAACAACGCCTCAACCGTGACCATGACCATGACCGATGGGGGCAAGGTCGGCATCGGCACCACCGCACCAAGCAACTACTTGTCGGTGGAAGGCGGAGGACAAGTCGGATCTACGTCAGTCTCCACAGCGGTTGCTCATTTCGGCGGTGCCGATGTTCATACCTATTTTGGATCTTATGATGCCGGTAGGGACTACGGCACATGGATTCAGGCCATGAGAAGCAGCGATTCGTTGGCGTTTCCCTTATATCTCAATACAAAAGGAGGAAACGTAAACGTTGGCACCACCTCCACGACCTCCAGCCTGACGGTTAATAATAAGTCGGTGCCGGTAACAGATGAAAGCAACCTCCGCATCATCCGCGGCAGCGTCAACTCCGCCGGCACGAAAATCTTGGGTTCGGGGTTCACCGTTAAGAAAGTTTCGGGTCAGGCACTGTATCAAATCACCTTTGACACCGCCTTCAGCGACAACCCGAGCGTCACCACGACTATCCTGGGACGCTGGGGGATTCGGGCAGACGTTTATCCTGCGGGTTACTCGACTTGGCCAGCTAATGCAACGATCGATATACTGCCGAGCGCAAGTGGCTTCACCGTTGGCACTCTGAGTTCGGATGCGACCAATCAATACGCCTGCGGTTTCCAGTTCATCGCGATCGGCCCGCGCTGAGTTTCCTGACCCTTCATTCCCCACACGCCCATGTCACAGTCCATCGTCTTTTCTGCGCTTGATCCCTTTGCGGGCTTGAGGCGTCGCAATGCGGGGTGGGCGTGTTGCTGCCCTGCGCCTGGTTTTTAAGGTGTTATTTGTCCATTCACTCATTTTTTGTTTATCATGAACTCCCGTCTCATCCGCTGCCTCGCTGCTTGGATTGCTTTGCTCGCTGCTCCATTGTTAGAAGCTCAGCCGTACGACGCCTCCGCTGGCAACTTTAACTGGATCTACGCTCCATACACGGCGGCAGGTGGCAACGCTACCGCATTCGGACCAGCCACCACTCAGGGGACGGCCGGTAACCAGATCAGCAACCAAGCGACCCTCCCGCAGACGGCAAGCAGCAACTTCCAAGGCGTGGGTCAAGTCGCGGGATCTTCCAGCGCCAAGTCGGTGACCTCGGTGCCGACTTACACCTACGCCGGAACCTACCCAGCAACTGCAACTTCCTCGATCGTGCTGGAGAATAGCTATTTTGGTGGCACGTTCGCATCGGGAGTTCCACGTTATTTCATGGGCGACGTGATGACACCGCCCTTGGTCAAGGTGGATGGTGTGACACCCGCAGATGCCAATTACTGGCGAATCAAACCGGTCGAGCCGGGCGAGCTTATCAATGGCAGCACTCCGGTTGCAATTTACACCGTCAATGTCACGGCCTCGAGCACGAGCAGCAAGCAGGTGACCGTGGCCAGCATCACCACGGGCGTGGTGGTGGGCGCGACGATGCTGGGTGAGCCGATCACCGCCATCAGCGGTACGAACATCACTCTAGCGGGAACAGCCAACCAGACGATCAATGGCGCGACGACGGTGTCGGTGACGCCTGCGATGAGCTATTATTACAGCCCGCACGCGGAAAAAGTTTACGCCTCGCAACCAGGGCGGGTACAGATCACTTGGGTGACTCTCGCGGCGACCGGTGGGGTCTATGGAATGACGACCGAAACTTTTTCGGTGTCGTCCAACACGGTGGCCAAGGTGCGGACGATTTATTGGACGGAAGGAAGTTTTGACGGGCCGAAGGTACCGGTGACGGATGGCCGGATCACCACGGTCAACCCAGTTTTCAACAACAACGTGCCAAAAGCCGTGGCGCAAGAGGTCGACATTCCCGGCTACGTGCCAACGGCCGAAAATTTGACCACCCTGTCCTTCGATAAATACAGCGGCAATGGCGTGATCCATGCCTACAATGTGGAGGGGCGGATCTTGGTCGAGTACCTCGGCAACGTCCGACTGGGTAACAATGTGTACGATTCCTTGGGCGTCGATGTGGTGGATATGGTGCGCGCCCCCGACATCAATTACGCAACGGTCAACTTGGGTAAAACGCTCGCGCCGCATGACGGCGATGCGAGTTTGACGGCTTCGCCGCTGCTTAGCACTCAAGCCGGCGCCACGAGTTACTACGGAACCAGCGCCAAGGCCGACGGGACGGCGGAGTACACCGCCGAGCGCGAGAGCGGCGGCGCCAATAGTCCTGATAACGGCAGCCCATCGTCGCCCGATGCCTACAACAAGGTGGTCTTTTACTGGCTGGAGGCAGGCAATTTCGGCATGAAGTGGCCGAAGTATCAGGATCGCTACTGGCTGCGCTGGTCGCCGAGTTTGGCGGACTACGCTCACAACACGGTGGATGCGGCCGGCAGTACGGCGGACAACGGCCTACAATTCACCGACGGCTTGCAGCCACAAATTGTCTATCAGGACGACGGCAACCAAGTGGAGGCCAAGATCGACGATGCCACCCAGCGCCTCTATGTGAGTTTTGGGGCAGGCTCGGATCTGCGCAACCGCTCGCTGCTGAAGTTCACCAACACCGGAGCGACCTGGTATGTGAATCTTTACACCCAGGCTGAGACCCGCAGTCTCGCGCTGGCTTCGACCAGCGTCACCACCAATGGGGTGACCACGGTGACGGTGAGTAGCACGATGGGGCTGGAAGTCGGGATGATTGTCACGGGTAACGGAATCAGCGGCACCGCGACCATCGCCAGTATCACCGACAGCACTCGCTATGTGCTGTCGACTGCCATTGCCAATGCCACCAATACCCTGAGCTACACGGTGGAGGCGGATCTCAGCGCACCGATCAATGGCACGGCGACCGTCGGCATACGCCTCGCGGCACCGAGCGGTCACGAGATTGCGGGCTACATTTCCGCAGGGACAGGCTATTACCCCGAAGGCTATCTAAATCCGAGTGTGGTCGGCGTCGTCGCCGCCAATGCAGGGGCGATCATCCCGGTCAATGCCCTGCCCACCGACAAGGTGCTGACGGTGCGTTGGTTCAAAAAAATCGCCGCGCCGAATGCTAGCTTCAAGGACCTCTATATACCGGGAAAGGTTGGTCGCTACACGGTGAGTTATCCATCGGCACCGTCGCAGATCGTGATCGCCCAAGGGGTCGGCACGGGCGACTTATCTGGCGAAGAAGGCGCAGGCACGGTTTACGTGCAAAATGACTACACGCTACCTGGATACAATCCAAACGAGGAGCACGCGTTCATGATGAGCGGTACCCCAAGCCGTGCTTATGCCTTGCGTGACGATTTGAACATCTACGCATCGGTGAGTGACTACCAAGCGTCTAAATATACTTCCGATCCCTACGTTCTCGTCGCTTACACCAGTGCGACTGACCAGCGACCTGCGATGCACGCCTATCAAGTCGTGCGCAGCAATGCGACCTATAGCTTCGACTACACCGCCACGGCGGGCACTCTGCTGGTGAAACCCTATCCGTTGCCGCTGTTGCCTTTGGCGATGACGGGCACTGGCAGCGCGCGCACTGCCAAGGATATTGAAATTCTCAGTGCGGTGGATGCTCCCACCAACACGAGTTTCAGCACAGATCCGGCCTACTCCAATTTCACCTTTAAGGATCGCAAGGGCTTCACTTGGGTGCATCGCGGGCCGCATGGCGATCCAAAGTTGGTGAGTTCGACCGCGAACGGGACCACGGTCACCGCCAATACCACGGGGCTGGTCGCGGGAATGGCCGTCAGTGGCACCGGCATCAGCGGCACGGGTACGGCTTCGATCGTCAGCATCACCAATGCCACAAGCTATGTACTATCGCAGAGCGCAACGGCGACGGCGCAAACGTGGTCGTATTTGCCGGCCTTGTCGATGAAGCTCTATTACACCAGCCAAGATGGATTTTTCATTCCGGGAGCGGACCGCACGGCAGTGCAGCCGGCCGTGGGCACGGTGCTGCCATTTCTTCGTAACCCCGCTCGCACGGGCCAACTGCTTTCGATCAATAACATCACTGCCTACGCGACCACCGCCTTGGGAGCTGACCAAGCAGATGCGCCGCTGACGATCACGTATCGCCCGGCATGGCCGACGGATGCCCCCGAGTTGCGGGTGGGTGAAACGCTAGCGCTGCCGAAGTTCGGCCTGCCGCAGATCCGCGGTCAGAAAAGCGCACAGGTGCTCTACCAACAGTCGGTGGCGAAGGATACGACCCTCTCTTCCACCAAAAACAGTGTGACCCTACTCGATCCGACCCGCGAAAAGACCGTGGCCATCGACACGGCGGGATTGACTCAATTGCCAAGTTCGATCGCCACCAGCGTTTACCAAGGCAAGACGTATTTCCAAAAGTTGCCACCCGACCTGCAACAGCGGTTTTACTTTGATCCGATGCGCGGCAGTAAGGGCACGCTGGTGCTTAAAGGCGTTTTCCACGACGAGGTTGCCAGCGAAGATTATTTTGACCTCAACTTGCTGACCACTGCGCAAGAAGATGCAATCAATAAACTGGAAACGACTACCGGTGCGGATCACACCAACTGGCTCAAGGCGATCAAGACCCTCAAGACGACAGTTGAAACCTTTGTTGAAAATCCAGCGAAGTTGGGGACCTACATGGTCGACACCACCACCACCCAAGCCGTGGATGTTTACGCCGCCAGCGACAACGCATCGATTAAAACCGTCACTTCGTTGAAGCGTCGTTTCGGCCGGTTCTTCAAGTCATGGTATCGCACCAATCAGACGACCTACACCAACGCGCCGGT
This sequence comes from Akkermansiaceae bacterium, assembly GCA_026461385.1. Lineage (GTDB taxonomy): Bacteria > Verrucomicrobiota > Verrucomicrobiia > Verrucomicrobiales > Akkermansiaceae > Luteolibacter. The sequence continues at coordinate 17,888 of JAPJNB010000086.1, read as the reverse complement.
GATCGCGGCGATTGAAGATCCCGACACGGCGGTTGATAGCTACGCGCTGACGGCGACGGGTCAAGGAACGGGCTTCGTGACGATGGTCTTCGGCAACGGCAAGGCTTTTACTCCCACGGGTGACCCAGTCCAAGTCAAAGTGCTCAAGGTCAGCAATCAGCTGTACACTGGTGATTTGAAAGTCATCACCTCGAGCAACCCGCTCGACGAGCAAGTGACGCTGCGCCACAGCGCGGACTTTGCCGGCAAGCCAGACGATTATGAATTCGACTGGCGCTGGGCGACAGGCGCGGCGAGCTCGCCGGCGATTTATTCGACGGTGATGACCACCCGCATCGGCGATCCGACGGCGAGTACCCAGAACTGGACGATTGTCAGTGATCCGGGTGCATTGACTGCAAGTGACGCCCAATACACCGCAGCGGGCGCGGCGCTGCCGCTGCCACGCTCGGTCAATGTCCACCCGGTGAATTACGTGATGGATGCGCAAAATCAGCCAACAACGGTGATCGACTCGACCAGCTACTCGGATGACGAAAAGGCTGCGGGTGATCCGGCACTGATGTTGAAATTCCCAGCGGGTGTGACCCTGAGTTCACCGGTTCCAGCCAAGATCGTCTTCAGCGCGACCTTGGGTGACTTCGACGGCTGTGTGCTTTACGTGAATAAAAAACCGGCGCTGGCCTTCAACGCGCCGAGCGACTTGTTTACCTCGGTGGGTGCCAGCACAGGCCTCACGACGAACGGTCTGAGTAAGCAGTTCAGCGTCGATCCGAGTTATTTCACGACTGGCAACAACACGATCGAAGTGGCGGTTTATTCCGACGCCGATGCCAATACAAACTCGAATCTGAACTTCAAGTTGGAAGCCGCTCAAGAAAGCGACCTCGTCGTGAGTGGCAGCACGTGGATGAAACCGGGTGATGCTAACGCCGAAGGGGTGGACTCGATCAACAGCAACACCGCCATCATCGGCGGCTCGCCGAACAATCCGTTTGGCGGCTCCACGTTTGTGCTCAATGACCGCTGGTTCACCATGCGCTACCGTCCGAAGGCCAGTGCGGGCAATGTGCTCGGCACGCCGTGGTCGCGCTGGATGCCACCGCAATTCACCGAAGGCTGGGTCAAGCGCGTGCTCGCAGCGATCAATCCTTTTGAACAACGAGTCAAGGATCTCTCTAACAACGCGGTCAACACCGACGTCAGTGTGATCACTCAAGCGGGAACCCGCTGGGAAGGGGATCTGGCGTTGACCATGGACAACATCAACGATGCAGGGCTGATCGCCATTTACGAAACGGTGCTCAATCGTGCCAAGAGCATGAGCATCGATGCCAACACGAACGATCCGGACACCAACAACGCCTTGATCCTGGCGGCAGGTTACCTCAACGATCTCTACACGATTCTCGGCAACGAGGCCTACGCGGATGCGGCCAACTCGACGATTTCGCTGGATGCCGGCGCGGTCAACAGCAGTCGCTTTTCGTTCGAAGGCCAAGTGTCCAGTTCACTAGACGAAGAACTGGCGCTGCTGCACGGTCGCGACGACAGCGTCAGCCCTGGCGTGAGCACCGCGCCGTTTTACAATCGCTTGGTCTGGAACTACACCCACGGGATCAATAGTGGTGAGGCGATCTATGCGGTGAACTACAACATTAAGGAGAAGGCCGGCAGCAATAGCGCCAACGGCGTGATCGATGAGTCCGATGCCCAGAGGATGTTCCCGCAAGGCCACGGCGACGCTTACGGTCACTACCTGACCGCGCTCACGGGGTATTATCGATTGTTGTGGAATCAAAACTTCACGTGGACGCCGCGGGCGGAAGCGGTGACGGTGCTTGGAGTCCCGGTGACGGTTGATTTCCAAGACGAGCGCAAGTTTGCTGCCGCAGCGAGTAACCTTGCCAGTACGGCACAGCAGGTGGTTGCGCTCACCTATCGTCGGGACTACAAAGATGATCCCGCCAGCGGTTGGAAGCACTTCCGCGATGTGACTCGCCACTGGGGCTTGAAAGAGGAGATCAGTCGCAGCAGTCAAGGCGCACTGGTCAACTGGGCGATGGCGAACGCGATGCTGCCGGACGTGGACAACTACCACACCGGCGTCCAGAAGATCGACCGCACGACGGTGCCGGAATTGGCGCTGCTACCTGCGGCGGAGGATTCGTTGCAGACGACCCTCGACAACGCCAACGCGCATCTCAATCCGCTGGGTCTCAGCCCCGGGTCGATCGCTTTTGACATCGATCCTTACTTCGCCACTTCGCTGGGGCAAGAGTTGAGTCGTTATCAGGGGATGAGCCACTTTGCGCAGATCTACGACCGCGCGCTGCGTTCGCTCAACAATGCGGCGGGTGCCTTCAATCAAGCCGCGGTGATGACGGCTTCGCTGCGCGATCAAACCAATTCGGTGGATGATTACACGACCGACATCGCGATGCAGGAAACGGCCTACGTGAACCAGCTCATCGACATCTTCGGTCGTCCGTATTCGGGAGAAATCGGTGCAGGTAAACTTTATGCCCAAGGATACGCCGGGCCCGACCTCAACCATTGGTTCATTGTCGATCGGCCTAACGATTTGGTGGATACCAGTAAGACATTCTCGGTGACCATCAAAGAGGCGAAAGAGATCAAGGAGTTTACGGGCAAGAGCATCGCTGATGTGGTCGCGGGCTACACCGCTGGCACCTCAGTCGCCGCGCGCACCGTTACGGTCAGTCCGTCGCAGTTCGTGCAATACAACAACGTCTGGAGCAGTTCACTGGGTTCGAGGGCGGAAACTGGGGAGTTGCAAAACGCGCTGCAAGATGCCCAGCAGAGCTGGTTGGCGATCTCGGAGGCGAATGTTGGGTTTAAGAAAAATCTCGCGGAGATGAACCATAAAGCCGCGGTCTTCAACAGCCTCGTGAAGATGCACACGAGCACCTTGTCGACTTTGGGCACCAAACAAAGCGAGATCATTTCGTTGAATCGTTCGATCAATACCTTGGAGACCTCTGCGGAGGTTTACGAAAAATTGGGTGATATGGCCGAATCGATCGGCTCGGCTATCTCTGAATATTTCCCTACGGTGATGGGTTTGGCCGTCGACCCAACTTCGGCAGGTCGGGGCAGTGCTATGGTCGTGGGCCTTGGTTTGAAAGCCGTATTTAATGCAGGAGTGGTCACATTTAACTCAAAAGCACGCAATCTGGGACTTAATGTTGCTCAAGCTGAACAAAGTCTGGAGCTCCAATCTCAGAAGCTTGGCTTCTCGCAGGAAGAAGTGCAGATGGCCTACGAATACGACGCGGCCTACCGCGAAGTGACGACGCAAGCGAATACCTTGATGCAGTTGACGATCAGCCATCAATCCGCCCTGCAAAACGTCAGCAATGTGGTCGCGCGCGGTAACCGAATCCTTGCCGAACGGGAAGTCTTCCGCCAACGCGCGGCAGCGGTGATCCAAGGCTATCGGACCAAGGATCTAACCTTCCGCACCTTCCGTAATGAGGCGCTGGAGCAGTACCGCTCGCTGTTTGACCTGGCGAGTCGCTACACCTACATGGCGGCAAAGGCCTATGATTATGAAACTGGCTTGCTGGGATCACCGCAGGGTCAGTCGGTGTTTGCAAAGATCGTCGCCTCTCGCTCGCTGGGTGATCTGAGTGATGGGGTGCCAAAATCCACGGCCAGCACGCTGGGTGACTCCGGCTTGGCCGGAACGATGGCGCAGCTCAACGCCGAATTCTCGGTGGCAGAGGGCCGCCTGGGAATCAATAACCCGGATTACTACGGCACCGTGTTTTCACTGCGCCAAGAGCTCTTCCGGATTCAGGATGATCCTGAAATCACCAGCGACGACGACTCTTGGATGCAGACGCTGGAGCAACACGTCGTCTCGAACGTACTCAATGATTCGGACGTGGCGACCCAATGCCGCAACATCAAGAAGCCAGACGGCAGCGCGGTGCCAGGAATCATCATTCCGTTCAGCACCACGATCGAATCGGGCAAAAACTTCTTCGGCTTGGAGTTGTGCGGCGGTGACCACGTCTATTCGCCGAGCAGCTATGCCACGGTGATCAGCAACGTGGGCATTGCGTTGCCCGGCTATGTCGGGATGGATGCTTCGATCAGTGAGATTCCATTGGATTCAACGAATAAATCATCCATTCTCAGTGCGACGCCCTACGTTTACATGATCCCGTGTGGCAATGACATCATGCGGGCGCCGCCGTTGGGCGATACCGATACCATCCGCACTTGGACGGTGCAGGATCAAGCCCTACCGCTGCCCTACAACCTCGGGGCGAGCGCCTTCAACAGCAATCAGTATTTCAGTGCGACGGGTACGCTCAACGAGAAGCCGTGGGTGATCCGCAAGCATCAGGCTTTCCGCGCCGTTGAAATGGCCTCGCTCTTCCAAACGGGGTCGGCTCCGCTGGAGTTCAGCACCAACCGTCTAATCGCTCGCAGTGCCTGGAACACCCGCTGGAAGATCGTGATTCCTGCCGTCAACTTGTTGACGGACGAGCAGACGGCGCTCAGTCGTTTCGTGGGCAGCGTGACGGACGTTCAACTCTACCTGCGGACCTACTCGCACTCTGGAAACTGAGCCGCGATTGATGAGAATCAGCGCGAGGGGTAAAGGGGAAATTTGGAAAGCAGAAAGCTGAAATGCGGATTACCCGGGGAAGGGAGGCTACAAAACTGGCGGCAGATTGATTTCCGCACCTTGGCATCAACTCGCATGGACCTTGGGCAGTTCTGCACGGAGGTGGAGCGGTTCTGCACTCACCTAGGGCCGGTCTACCACGACCTAGGGAAGAGCTCGCACGCACCTGGAGGCGTTTCCGCAGGTACCTTGGCACGTTCTGCAAGCACCTTAAGGTCCGCTGCCATCACCTTCTAACAGGCTGTGCTCACCTGGTGCGAGGCTGTCCTAGCCGCGCTTGGGGATGGTGAAGGCTTGCACGTCGATTGCGAAGGCGTGTCTTTCAGTTGTCGGCAAGTCGGGAAAAGGTTCTTGACGGATTGGCTCTTGGTTCTTGTTCTGTGTTACCCCGCATCGAGTCATGTCGATCTGGGAAATCAAACAACCCCACTGCATGTCCCCAGATCAAACGAAGGAAAATGATTTCATTCACCGTGAGGAGTTTCTTCATGGATTGATGAAGCGCCAACTCCAGTTATCCATTTCATGTGCTGCCGCATTTCTCCTGCTGCTGTTTGGGATGCCGCTGTTGAATTATCTCGCTCCGGAGCTGATGGCGCGCCGCGTGGGTGGCTTCACGTTGAGTTGGTTAGTTTTGGGGATTTTATTTTTCCCCTACGTTTGGATCATTGCGCGGGTATTCATCACCCGCTCGATGGCTCTTGAAGAAGCCGAGGTTCGCAATGCCGAAGAAGGCAATCGTCTGAATTCCTAAATTTCTAGATTTCGAATTGTTATGAATTTTTCTCAAGTTGATCCATGGATTCTCGCCCTTGCGGGCATCACTGTTGTCATCACGCTTTGGATGGGCTTTCGCTCGGCCAAGGGGTCGAAGTCGGCATCCGATTTCTTCGTCGCGGGTCGCTCGGTCTCCGTCGGGTGGAATGCCTCTGCGATTTCGGGCGAGTACTTGAGTGCGGCGAGTTTCATGGGCATCGCGGGGATGGTGATGTCGTCGGGCTACGATGCGCTGTGGTACCCGGTGTGCTATGCGTGTGGCTATTTGTTTTTGCTGTTGTTCATCGCTGGGCCGTTGCGGCGCTTTGGAGCGTATACCATTCCGGACTTTGCCGAAGGTCGGTTTGATTCACCGTTGTTCCGTCGGATTGCGGTGTGCTTCGTGCTATTCATTGGCTTTTTCTATACGATGCCACAGATGAAAGGTGCGGGCACCGCGCTTTCTTATATTTTGCCCGGCTTGCCCTACTGGGTGGGTGTGGTGGTGGTGGGGGCGGTCATTACGCTCAATGTTGCGCTTGGCGGGATGAAGGGGATCACTCTGATTCAGGCGGTTCAGTATTGGATTAAAATGTTTGCGATTTCGGCGCCGGTTTTTGTGCTGATTTCGGTATTTGGTGGCTACGGGAAAAACCTTTCGTTCAACCAATCGGCGGCGGAGGCTAAGGCAAAACCCGCGCTGGTCCAATCGGTGGACGCGGTGATGACGCAACGCCGCGCGCTTCCTGAAAAAGCACCGAAGGATGATGCGTGGTTGGCACCATTCGGCCCGCTAACGACCAAAGCGGTCAAGGCCGCAGCGGATGCGCTTCCTGAGGGTGAGCGCGCGGGTTTCCTGGATCACAACAAAAAGCCATACTCGTTGATTTACACGTTTTCACTCATCGTCGCGCTGGTGTGTGGCACGGCAGGGCTGCCGCACATTTTGGTTCGTTTTTATACCAACCCTGATGGAGTCGCCGCAAAGAAAACCACGATGTGGGTGATGATCCTCATTGGTGTGTTCTATGTTTTCCCGCCGGTATTTGGGGTGATGGGAAGGAACCTCATGCCAGAACTCTACACAGGACTCGCGGGGGTGAAGGGGACGGATGCGGTGGTGCTCCGGCTTCCGACGTTGATTTCGCAGAAGTATGGCGTGCTCGGTTCCATCCTGAGTGGCATCACTTGCGCGGGTGCGTTCGCGGCATTCATGAGCACGTTTTCGGGGCTGTTGGTTTCGATGACCGGCGCCCTTGCGCATGATGTCTATGGGCGGATGATCCGGCCCAATTCCACTCCTGAGCAACGCATGCGAATGTTCAAGTGGTGCGCGGTGCTCATCGGTAGCATCTCGGTGGTGCTTGGATGCTTTGTGGAGCCGTTAGAAATCAATTTCATGGTCGGGCAGGCCTTCGCCATCGCGGCCGCCAGTTATTTCCCGCTGTTGTTCATGAGCGTCTGGTGGCGTGGGATGACCATGAAGGGTGCGGCGACGGGCATGCTCACTGGTGGACTCTGTGCGCTGATCGCAGCGGCTGCGACCAACGTCAGCAACCTCTCACTCGACAAAGGGCCGATGGGCAAGGTCTTCGCGGGCTTCGCGCCACTCAACCACTTCTGGGCGGCCCATCCGCTGCTGCGCATTCTTTGCGAGCAACCCGCAATCTGGACGGTGCCATTGGCGATCGGGCTGATGGTGATCGTTTCCAAGGCGACCCGCGCGAGCGTGCCAGCGGACATCCGCATGAAGATGCTGGTGCTCCATGCCCCTGAGGCACTCGGACTCAAGCAGGAGTACATCCAAGATCATCAAGGCCCTGCGCATTGATTTTTATGAGCATTCTCGCCAGGCCGGAGTGAGCGCTTCGAACCCGCAGAACAACTTCGATCCGACGGGTGGCTTGGCGGGAATCGGCAGGTCGTGGTCGAGGTGCTTGCGACAAATTTCCTGGAAATCCTCTGGCGTCCTCGCGCGGCGCATGTCGTATTCGAAATCGCCTTCAAGTCCGTGGCTGATGTAGGCGAGGGTTTTCTTCATCCGTTGGACGTGGGCGAGAGGATTGAATTTCGCGGTCTCGCGGGCGATCTCGTCGTAAAGCTCGAGCACGTATTCCCAGAGGTCGCGGTAGGTGGGTGCGAAGACCGGAGCTGAATTGAACGCCGATTGCAGCTGCGAGAAAAGCCACGGGTTGCGAATCGCGCCGCGGCCGATCATGAGGCCTGCCGCGCCGGTTTGTGCGAGGTACGATTGGGCGGTCGAGACATCCACCACGTTGCCATTGGCGATCACGGGGCAGAGCATGGTCTGGACGGCCAGTTGCACGCAATCGGGGTGCACGGGCGTTTGGTAGCGTTCCACCACGGTGCGGCCATGAATGGAAAGCCCGTCGATGGCGTGGCTGCGGAAGATTTCGAGCAACTGGGGGAATTCATCTGCCGAGTGGTAGCCGATGCGTGTCTTGACCGTGAATCGGCCCGGGATGGCTTCCCGCAGCGAGCCGATCAGTTGATTGACGGTTTCTGGGTTTCGCAACAATCCGCCCCCAGCGTCCTTGCGGCAAACGATGGGCGCGGGGCAGCCGAGATTGAGATCGATCCCGGCGATGTCATGCTCGGCCAGTTCCTTGGCGGAGCGGATGAGGCTGGTTAGGTCCCGGCCGATCATTTGCGCGAAAACCGGGCGGCCCGTTTGATTTTCATCGATCGACCTCAGAATGTAGCGGTTGAGGCAGGAATCAGGATGAACTCGGAAATACTCGGTGACGAACCAATCGGGCGCACCACGACGGGCAATGATCCGCATGAACGGCAGGTCCGTGACGTCCTGCATGGGCGCGAGCACCCACGCGGGTCGGTCGGTCGGAAGAAAATCACGCATGGCACGGAGCCGTCATCGGCATGCGCATGGCACAGTGCCAACCGGTTGCGGTCAAGGAATTCCATTGACAGCGATTCCGCAGAAGATTCCACTTCCCGAGATAGGTTCAACCAAACTGAAACCAAGGTGAATACCGACTTGCTACACACAGAAAAAATTCTCGCGGATCGAAAGACGTTTTATCTCGATCTCAAGCAGAACACACGGGGGATGGTCGTGAAGATCACCGAAGACGTTGGCGGCAACCGCGACACCATCATGGTACCTGCCGAAATTTTGGGGGATTTCATTGCGGCACTGACAGACATCAAGCTGACCGCCGACGAACAAGGCTAAGTTGAGATTATATGGCTTGTTCTGTCTTGGCGCGGTCGCAGAGGCGAGGGACGCTTGGACGGTGAAGTGTTAGAAAATTCGATGACATCGCATCCCTCAGTCAACATCGCTCGGTTAACCTACCTGCTCATCTGTGAGGCGGCAGGGGTGGCGATCGTACTGAGCACCAAGGGCACGCTCGATATTTCCATCGTCACCGGGTTGCTCGGCGGTCTCGGGGTTGCGCTATTTTTCATTTGGATCGAGATCCTCATGAAAGGCTTCACCTTGCGGGGATTTTCGACTGCGAGCTTTGGTTTGGGGGTGGGCTTGTTTTGTGCGTGGTTGCTCACGCGGGTTCAAATTTCCAGTTTGTTAGAATTGGTGTTTCGGGATCGATTGCAAAACGAAAAGGGCGCTACGGCGGAGCAGCTGGATGTGTTGGTGAATGCCTTGCGTCTAACCATCGATGTGACCTTGTTCGCGAGCCTTGGGTTTCTGGGCGCGGTGTTGGCGCTTCGGAGCAATCGCGATGATTTTGCATTCATCATTCCCTACGTGCGGTTCCGCCAAGACTCGTCATCTGGCCAGCCGGTGGTCTTGGATTCTGAGGCGGTGATGGATGGTCGGGTGCTTGGGATTTTGCGCTCGGGTTTTTTGTTTGGTCGGCTCATCGTGCCGCGCATCGTGCTTGATACGCTGCAAACGATGGTGAGGTCGGATTCTGAGTTCGACCGCCGCCGCGCGCAGCGTGGGTTGGATCGGCTTGAGGAACTGCAAAGTGCCCCTGATATCCAAATTTCGATTCATGAGTCATCGGTTCAGACCGAGGCAGAAACGCTGAACAAGCAGCTCATCGAGATCGCTCGTTTGTTAGGGGCACGGCTCATGACGACCGACGACAATCTCGCCAAGGTGGCAAAGATCCAAGGGCTCGATGTGCTGAATATCCGCGAACTTGATGACGCGCTCAAGCCAGCGGTCGCGGTGGGGGATCGGTTTCGGGTCGCATTGGTGCGTGCGGGCAAAGAGGATCATCAGGCGGTGGGCTATCTGCCGGATGGCACGATGATGGTGGTGAACCACGCGGTGGCGCGGATTGGCACGTCTGTGGACGTCAGCGTGGTGAGCATGCTGCAAACGAACAATGGCGTGATCGTGTTTGGCGAACGCGATGAACCGACCGGCAAGGGGAGCGATTGAGCCTGCGACCGATGAGTGCTAGGAGCGCTGGAGTGGTTGAAGCGATCTAACCCTTTTTCGCGATTTGCTTGCGGAAAAGAGGGATGAGTTCCGCGTCCATCCAAGCGAAGGCCGCGTCGAGTCCACCTTCGCGGTAGAGCTTGCCGATGGAGGCTTCGACCCGGGTTGGGTTGCCGAATGCGCTGAGGAAATCGTTCGAAGTGAGGCGGGTGAACCATTCGCCATCCATGGCGTTGCGTTCTCGAAGAACGTATTGGCGGGCAAACAAGGCGAGGACGGCGTCGCCGATCCATGCGGCTTCGCGTTCGTGGCGGAGTTCTTCGTCCTTGCGGCTCATGTCGGGAGGATGCACGAAACTATCGGCCCCGCACGTTTTTTTCGGCGTGCTCGCGATCAATTTTTTCGCGGAGTCGGTTTTCTGCGTCGGCATCCCAGTACCCGGGTTGCAGCTCGATGAAGACCGATGAGTAGGGGAGTGGGGTGGTGGTGCGGATCACCAAGACATCGAAGCTGCGGTTTGCATCCTCGAGGAGCGTGAGCAACGATTGCTGCTCGAGTTCGGTCGGTTCATAGCCGTGGAGCGCATTCTCCAAGCGCTTGCGGAAGTAGTCGATTCCGGGAGCGTAGTCATTCTCCACCGAGCGGAGTTCGCGGGGCACATAGAGCCGCGGCCTCACATTTTCCTTTTGCTCAAGAGATCCGAGGACGTAGTCGAGTGCCTCTGGGATATCGACGGCGGCATTGACTTGGTGGATGCCAGGCCTGCTCTGCGCGGGGAACGATGCTTCTGCTACGACGATCCAGTTGCGATAGCCGAGTTGGTCGGTGTGTCGGTCCAAGGCCCGATGCCACTCGGGGGTGGAGCGAAATCCCATGCATCCAAACGATGAAAGTGCCGCCACGGTGACGAGAAAACGGCAACTGAAAATCATGGCGTTTTCCTTACGCCTTCTGGAATTCCGTGTCAATGGGTTGCCTGCTTTCCACGCTCGAAAGTTGCGCATGCATCGCGGTCGGGCACGCATCGATCGCATCGGGCTTCCAGCGAGGTTGGGATCAATCCGCAGCATGGACGAGGATCACGATTTCACCCTTCGGGGGGTGGGCTTGGAAATGTGCTAGCACCTCGGCGGCGGTGCCGCGGTGGTACGTTTCAAATTTCTTGGTCAGCTCGCGGGCGACGCAGGTACGAGCGGACGGGTCGATGTCGGCAAGGATTTCCAGTGTGGAAACGATCCGGTGGGGAGACTCGAAGAAAATGCCGGTTTCGCCGGATGCGAGGGCGGCGGTGAGGGCACCGCGGCGTTTGCCGGATTTCACCGAGAGGAATCCGCCGAAGTGGAAGGCGTGGCAGGGGAATCCGGAGCCGATGAGTGCGGTGATCACGGCGGAAGGGCCGGGGAGGATTTCGAGCGGGGTGTTCGACTCGATGCAGGCTTGGACGAGTCGGTAGCCTGGGTCTGAGATCCCGGGCATTCCGGCGTCGCTGATGACGGCGATGGTCTCGCCCGCTTTCGCGGCCGCGATGAGATCCGGTGCGCGGCGTGCTTCGTTGTGCTCGTGGAGTGAAACGAGGGGCTTGCCAGAAATTCCATGATGCGCGAGCAACTGGCCCGAGTGCCGAGTGTCTTCGCAAGCGATCCGATCCGCACTGCGGAGGATCTCAAGCGCGCGCAGGGTGATGTCGGCGAGGTTGCCGATCGGCGTCGGCACGAGGATGATGCGGCCGGAAATTTCAGCGTTGGTTTCCATTTCAACGGAGTGCGGCACGCTCGGCGGCGCTGATTTCTTGGGGGCGGCCATGGGTGTCCACGCGGACTGTGGTCATGCTGCCCAATGCGGCGGTTTCACCAGTCGCATGAGAAATCTCGAAGTCCCAGGTGATCGAGGTCGTACCGATGCGGGAAATTACCAACTGAGTTTCGATCGACTCGCCGCATTGGAGTGGGCGCGTGAAATCACAGGAAACCTTGACTCGTGGCCAGCCGCCTTCGAGCCGGTCGAATACGATGACACCGCGCGAACGCAAGAATGCGTGTTCCGCAGCTTCCACATATTTAAAAATGTTAGGGAAGTGTACCCAGCCGCTGGCGTCAGTGTCGCCGAATGCGATCACACCGGCATGCCGATATGCGGGATTTTCCATGGTGGGGCTCACTCGAACTTGCTGACAAGCACCGACGCGTTGTGGCCGCCGAAGCCGAAGCTGTTGCTGAGGGCGACGTTCACGGGGAGCTCGCGGGCGGTGTTAGGCACCACGTCGAGGTCGCACTCAGGGTCTTGTTCCTCCACGTTGATCGTGGGCGGAATCACACTGTCCTTGATGGCCATCACGCTGGCGATGAGTTCCACGCCACCCGCGGCACCGAGCATGTGACCGGTCATTGACTTGGTCGAGCTGACCATGAGGCCGTGGGTCGCATAGTCGCCGAAGGCGAGCTTGATCGCTTTAGTTTCTGCCACGTCGCCAAGTCCGGTGGAGGTGGCATGGGCGTTCAGATAGACCACGTCCTCGGGGTTCTTTTTGCCGTGCTTCAATGCCATGGCAATCGCATAGGCCGGGCCGCTGCCGTCTGGAGATGGGGCGCTGAGGTGATAGGCATCTGCGCTGACTCCGTAGCCGATGAGCTCGGCATAAATCGTCGCGCCGCGCTTGCGGGCGTGTTCCAACTCCTCGATGACCACCACGCCGGCTCCTTCACCCATGACGAATCCGTCGCGGTTTTTGTCGAAGGGGCGTGAGGCGCTTTGGGGGTCATCATTGCGCGTGCTGAGTGCCTTCATGCTGCCGAAGCCAGCGAGGCCCATCGGCAGGATGGCGGCTTCTGCGCCACCGCAAACGAAGGCATCGGCATCGCCAAATTTGATGATGCGCCATGCCTCACCGATGTTGTGGTTCGAGGTCGCGCAGGCGGTGACGATGACCATGTTGGGTCCGCGCAGGCCGTATTCCATCGAGATGATTCCACTCGCGATGTTTGAAATCATCATGGGAATCGTGAAGGGCGAGACTCGCTTGGCCCCTTTGTTCAAATAGGTCGAGTGCTCGCGCTCGAGAGTGGCTAGGCCTCCGATGCCGCTGCCAACCATGACGCCGAAACGCCGAGGATCGATGGTGGAGACGTCGACGCCGGAGTCTTCAATGGCCATTTTCGACGCGGCGACGGCCAGTTGCACGTAGCGGTCCGAGCGGCGCGCGTCCTTGGGGACGGCGAAATAAGCATCGGGGTCGAAATTCTTCACCTCACCCGCGATTTTACAATCGAAGGGTGAAGGGTCGAAATGGGTGATGGTCCCGATCCCGCTCCGACCTTGCTTGAGGCCCTCCCAAGTGGTGGTGAGGTCATTGCCAAGTGGAGTAATGCAGCCGATGCCAGTGATGACGACGCGTCGTTCGCTCATAAGTGTTGGGGGGGAGCATGACTGGCCACGCGCGACCACGCAAGCCTCATCGTGAATGACTTGATCTGTGCCGATGTCGCTAGAAATGGGCGGTTTTTCTGGGATTTTCGCCGTGGGGCATGGCGGACCGAAGCGGTGGTGTTAGGATTTGGCGGCAAGGCTGCGCGAATGGTTTGCCCTCGAGGAGATTGCGGATGACACTCGGCCCGCCTCGGTTGTCACGAGTCCACTGTCATGAAGATCACCCGCACCCTCGCCACTTGTAAAACTCCGGACGGAGCTCAGCTGACGCTGCATGAGCACGATGGTCACCACTTTCTCAAGGTGGCTGGTCTGCAGTTGATGAGCACCACCGCGTCCGCCTCGGAGGAACAAATGGCAGAGCTTTCCTGCGCCCACCTGCCGCCGAGGCCACGCATTTTGATCGGCGGACTCGGCTTCGGCTTCACCTTGCGGCGCGTGCTCGCTCTCACCACGCCGGATGCGATCGTGGATGTTGCCGAGTTGCTTCCCGAGGTGGTGGCGTGGAATCGCGAATTTCTTCATGAGGTCAATGGCAAGTTGCTCGACGACCCGCGCGTGAGGATTCACATCGGTGATGTTTATGAACTCATCGATCGGTGCGGAAATGACCGCTATCATGCGATTTTGTTAGATGTGGATAATGGCCCTGACCCATTTGTGCAAAAAGGCAACGAGCGGCTTTACGCGCCGAAGGGGATCACTCGCATCAAGAATGCGTTAGAGCCCGAGGGGCGGGTGATATTTTGGTCTGCGCATCCAGATCCATCGTTCGTCCGCTCGCTGGCAGGATTTTTTAAACACGTCGAGGCGATCAGTGCCAAGGCCTATCCGAAGGCGAAACGTTTCACGCACACGCTGTTTGTAGCGGATCGCGATTGAGGAGAGTGGGGAATTCGGTTAGACGCGTTGTTTGACGAGGCGGAAGCGGTCGTCATACAAGCCTTGGTTGAATTTCCGGCAGCATGGATAGCAGGCGACGGTCCGTTTGATCGGGCGGACGCGGTGGATGACCGCGAGGCAGTTCGAGCACACGTAGGCGTGGTTGCGCTTCATGGTGCGCCGTTTGAACGGGAGATCGTGAAACGTTTGCTCGCCCGGAATGCCGAGATCGTTGCAAGCGGTTTGCCACTCGACGCCATGGGGGTCGATGCGGCGGCGGCCATGGCGCTCGTAAGCGACGAGGTGAGCGAGCTCGTGCTTGAGGGTGCGCCAGAGTTGTTCGGACTCGCAGTCTTTGAGTTTGGGATTGAGTTCGATGGCGCGATCTGGCCACCACGCCCGGCCAGCGGTTGTCTGCATCCGTGGGTTCCATGACACGCGGACCTTGCGGGCGAGTTCGTGTAGGCCAAGCGATTTGGATGACTCCGCGCACCACGCGGTGAGCCCGCTGTCCTCGCCGAGCGGGGCTGATTTCTTGACCTCCGGGGCCTTCAAGGCACGGAGCCACGAAGTCCAGCGGAATTCAAGCGGTGGCATGCTTCGACCCATTGGAAATATGGGTACCAGCATCCTTCCCAATTGGCAACTGGTGCCTTGGAAAAATGCAGAAAATTTGAAGAAGATTTGACGTTCGGCTCGATGCGGTTGGTCGGGTGGGTGCGCTGCCATCATCCTGGCTTTACCTGTGCGCGGCGGCCTTCTAGGCTTGCGCCGATGCGATTGTTCACTGCCCTTGTGATTTACCGGTTTGTGTTGCCGCTCGTTTTTGTTGCGGCCTTTCCCGGGTGGGTGGTGAAAATGCTTCGCCGTGGTGGACTGACGACTCGATTGGGTGAACGGGTAGCGATTTACTCATTGCCCATCGATCATGAACCCAGCGGAGTCGTCCACATCCATGCGGTCAGCGTGGGGGAATCGATGCTTGCGCTCAAGCTCATCCGTGCGTGGCAAGTCGAGGAGCCGGGTCGGCGCTTTGTGCTTTCGACTGGAACGGCGACGGGCCACGCGGTCGCCAGCGGTGCCAACATCCACGGACTGCGTGTGACGTATTCGCCGCTGGATTTTCCGTCGATGGTCCGCCGCTACCTGGACCGCTTCGAGCCATCGCAGGTGGTACTCATCGAGGGAGAGGCGTGGCCGCACCTGCTGTTAGAATGTAGCCGTCGGAACATCCCCGTCCGCTTGGTCAATGCCCGGATGTCGCCGCGATCGGCCCGGCGCTTCCAGCGGTTCGCGTCATGGCTGCGGCCGATTTATCGCCAGCTCGATGCCGTGGCCATCCAAGAACCGGAAGATGCGGCGATTTGGGAAATGCTCGGCGTGGCGGCGCCGAAAATCCACCACACGGGCAGTTTGAAATTTGATCCGGGCAGCGGGCATCGGCCGACGCGCCGCAATGAGTTTCAGGAGATGCTGGATGCCATCGGTCAGAATCGTCCGGTGATTCTAGCAGCGAGCACACACCCCGGCGAAGATGCATGGATCGTGCGAGCGATCTGCGAGGCGTGCCCAGAGGCTCTCGCAGTGTTGGTCCCGCGCCACGCCGAACGACGGGCCGACGTGAAAGCAGAGTTGGAGGCGGCGGGGCATCAGGTCGTCTTGCGCTCTTCCTTTTCAACCCGCTCACTTGCGAATCCGCATGCTGGAATCCAGCCAGTTTTCGTCGTCGACTCCACGGGTGAGCTCGCCGATTGGACGGCCCACGCTGACGTGGTGGTCATCGGGAAAAGTTTCCTCTCGGTGGGCGGGCAAAACCCATGCGAGGCGATTTTAGCAGGAAAACCCGTTGTTTTCGGCCCCCACATGGAAAATTTCCAACCCCTCGCGGATCGGCTTGTCGCCAGCGGGGGAGCCATCTCGGCAGGCGACCAGAACGAACTCGCGCAGGCTCTAACAAAGGCGCTCGACCCGGATCATGCGAGGGCGATGACGGCCCATGCCACCGCGCTGATCCAGGCCCACGATGGGGCGACCCAGCGGATTTTAGCGGTTTTAGCGCAGGAAAATTCGGGTTCATTTTGATGCAAGCGAGGTTTGTCATTTTGAAATTCACTCTCTAGACTGCTGCTCGTGAGCGATTCAGATCAAGATCCGTTGAGTAGTTTGTTGTCCAGCTTTGCCCTCGGGCCAGCATGGGCAAGGTCCGGCGGCGACAAACCGGAGCGCAGTCCTAAAACATTCTCCGGTGGAGAAGATCGTCAGCCACGACACGAGGATCGTGACCGCGGATCAAGAGGTGCTGGAAGCCCACGCGACCGCGATGGTGGCCCACGCGACCGCGACAGTGGCCCACGCCGGACATTTGATAAAGGTGGCCGTGGCTCCGATGACCGCCGCAATGGCCCACCCCGATTTGAGGAAATCCGCCCAGAGGACGGGGTGCGCGTGAGCATCGCGCCAGACCCAGCCGCCGTCCGCCTCATCGGCAAGGAAGTCCAACAAGTCGCTCGAGTCTATGGTTTGTTCGATGTCGCGAAAATCCTGCTCGCCGAAAAAACCCGCTGCCGTGCGATCTTCGAGGCCCATGATTCCCACGCTCCGCTCATCGCAGGCAAGCGCGACGAATCACTCTTCCTCACGCGCGAGGAGGCGATCCGCCACCTTTGGAATTCGGAACTCCGCCACGAATTGATCGAGGAGGAAACCATCGAGGCTGAGCCACCGACCGGGAATTTCCAGGCCATCGCTCGCTGCGGCGTCTCCGGCGAATGGCTGGGTCCAGTCAATTTCCATTCCTATCAGACCAACCTGCGCCGCCTGCATCGCGAGCGATTTGCCAACATGCCGTTTGAGGTCTATGCGGCAAAGGTTCGCACCGAGCGCGGCGAGGAAGCGGTCAACGCGTGGTTAGAAACAATGAAGCACAAGACCCGCTGGCGCATCAAGGGCGAGGGTGATGAAAGCTGGATCGAAGACCGGGGCGAGGCTGAGCGAGCCGTGGCGGCCCGTTGTTTTGATACGGTGTTCCGTGAAGTCCGCAGCGCCGATGTCTCTGGAGCGATCCCCGCGAAGCAACTTTCACCAAGTCTCCTTGTCTCGCTGAAAATGGCTGGGACCCACGCCAGAAATCATCCCGCCGTGCTGATTCCAGCCGTTTGCCGCGCCATCGAGGCCGAGCATCTGCCGGTGTTCAAGCGCCTCGGAAAACTTCACACTGGGCCCGCGCGTCCCAATCCGCTTCCTGCCAATGCCGTGCTCGCCGAGCGGCCCAGCCAGATGGTCGCATGGATCCGGGAAAACAAGCCTGCCAAACTCGAAGGGCTTTGGAAATCCGTGCTGCCCGAGGGAAGTACCGCACCACCTGCCGACTACGCAGCCGATCTTTTCTGGCTACTTCACCAAGGGCATATTCTGCTCTACACGGACGACACACTAGCCGTTCAGGAACCTCGCGAGTCCGGCAATGCCGAACCCACAGGCGAGCCGAAAAAGGCGAAGAAAAAAAAGAAGTCGAAGAAGTCCAAGCCGAACGCCGAGGGACCACCTGCGGCCAAGGATGATGAAGCACCAGCCCAACCCGCGAACGAAGCTCACCCAGAACCCGCGAACGAAGCCAGCACGACGGAGATCACCGCGGTGGATGAAAGTCTCGCAGAGCCAGCGGTCGCGGATGTGTCCATCCCGCTGGAAGTGGTTTCAGTGGAATTTGCGCCTGAAGTTCCCGTCGAGTCGGTTGAGTCGGTTGAGTCGGTTGAGTCGGTTGAG
>JAPJNB010000085.1 GCA_026461385.1 Akkermansiaceae bacterium | reverse complement strand
GCCTTGCTCACCGCGGCTGAGGTGCAGGACAAGACCGTGCTGCTCACCGCGGAAAATGAGATGCTCGTCGCCGATTGGGAGAAACATCAGGGGCCGGAGGTGAAATGGACGACGCTCGGATACGAGAGTTTCATCAGCACCGAGGGCGCGACGCTGTCGCGCAGCGGCGAGGTCATCACCTCCGGCGGCCTGAAGCCGGAGAAGGACACATATGTTATCACCGCTACGTCGTCGCTCGCGAGCATCACCGCGCTTCGACTTGATGTCATCGCGGACAAGTCGTTACCCAAGGACGGCCCGGGCAGACAGGACAACGGCAATCTCACGGTGAGCGAGTTTGAGGCGCTTGTCTTCGATTCCGGAGTGTCGTCGCCGGTGAAGTTGAAGTTCGCACGCGCGACGGCAGACTTCAATCAAACTAGCTACGCGGCATCTGCCGCAATTGACGGTAATCCGGCCACGGGCTGGGGCATTCACCCGGCGGTTGGTCAGTCCCACCATGCGGTGTTCGAGCTGGTTGCTCCGCTTGCTTTGAAGCCCGGAGCAAAAATCACGATTTCGCTGAAGCAACTCGCACCGCAGTCGCATCTTGTGGGTCGCTTCAAACTCTCCGCAACCGATGAACCTGCAGCGCGTGCTTCAGCGATGCCGGCGCTCGTTTCCTCTGCGCTCGCCACTGGCGCCGACAAGCGCACGGAGCCGCAACGCCTGGCTCTGGCCTCACACGCAATGCGCATTCGTGCTGGCGATGAAATGCAAAAGCTGCCCCCGCCAGCGCTCGTCTATGGCGCAGGCAAAAAGGCCGGTGTGCTGCTGGCCGTCGGCAAAGGCACACCGACCACGGTGGCCAAGCCCAAGGTGGTGAGCGTCTTGAAGCGCGGTGATTTCGACAAGCCCATTGGTGCTGCCGAGAGCGGAGCGCTGAGCGCGGTGAAGGAGCTGCCGGCGCGTTTCAGGAAAGCGCACGCGGGCGATGAATCCGAACGGCGCGCCGCGCTCGCGGATTGGATTGCCGATGACAAAAACCCACTTACCTGGCGCAGCATCGCGAACCGCGTCTGGCATTATCATTTCGGTCGCGGCATCTGCGATACACCGAGCGATTTCGGGCGTATGGGTGGCGTGCCCTCGCACCCCGAGCTGCTCGACTGGCTCGCCTGCGAACTGCGCGACAGCGGCGGCTCCTTGAAGCATCTCCATCGCCTTATCGTGACCAGCGCCGCGTATCGCCAAAGCAGCGAGCAGCGTGACGATGCGGCGAATTTTGACGGCGATAACCGGCTCCTCTGGCGCATGAACCGCCTGCGCCTCGACGCCGACAGCTACCGCGACTTCGTCCTCGCCGCTGCGGACAGACTCGATTTCACCGTCGGTGGTCCCAGCGAGCGGCAATTTATCACCGGCCCTCCCGTGCAGCTCACCCCCACGCTCGACTACGCTTCGTACGACTGGTCCGCGCTGCCAAAACATCGCCGCAGCATCTACCGCTTCGTGTGGCGCGGGGTTCCCGATCCATTCTTGGACACGCTCGACTTTCCCGACCTCGGACTGCTCGCCCCGAGCCGCAGTTTTTCAGCGTCCTCGCTGCAATCCCTCGCGCTTTACAATAACAGCTTCGTTCTGCACTTCAGCAGTGAACTGGCCAAACAAATCACCGCACCTGCGGATGCCGTGCGCCGCATCCTGCTGCGCGAGCCGACGACGGATGAACTGCCCGGCTTCACCGCGTATGCGCAGAAGAACGGCCTCGCCGCCCTCTGCCGCGTGCTCATGAACAGCAACGAGTTCCTATTTGTGAATTGAATCCACCTCCGCTTTGAAAACCTACATCCTCATCGCCCTTCTGCTAGCTTGGCATGGCGCACTGCACGCAGCTGACGCACCCATTTCTCACCGCGTCCTCTGCACGGATTACAAGGGTAACCGCGTGGTCATTTTGTCGGCTAAGGGTGAGATCGAATGGGAATTTCCGGCGAAGACGCCGCAGGATTGCTGGCTGCTGCCAAATGGGAACGTGCTCTTCAGTCAGATTACTGGAGCGGCGGAGGTGACGATGGATAAGAAGGTGGTGTGGGAATACAAAGCCCCGGCGAAGGCTCTGGTGCACTCCTGCCAGCCTCTACCCGATGGCAATGTGCTTGTGGCCGAATGCGTCACGGGCCGCCTCGTGGTCGTGGGCCGCGAAGGGGAGGTGGTGAAGGAGATGCCAGTGAAGTCATCGTCTAAGGTGGTGAGCCATCAGTTCCGCGGAGCGCGGCGCACGAGCGATGGTCATTACTGGGTGTGCCTGATGGATGAGAAAAAGGTGGTGGAACTCGATGCCGATGGTGCGCAGTTGCGCGAGGTTGCCTTCGACGGACACCCGGGTGAAATCGTGAAGCTTCCGAATGGTCATCTACTCGTGAGTCTTTGGGACAAGACGAGTGTCGTCGAACTCGACGATAACTTGAAGACTGTCTGGCAGATTGCGGAGAACGAAATCCCCGGAAACCCGCTGCGCATTCCAATGGGCATCCATCGTCTGCCCAATGGAAACACGGTTATGGGCAACTACCTCGGCCATGGATTCGAGGGCAGGCAGCCGATGGTCTTCGAGGTCACACGCGACAAGAATGTGGTGTGGGAATTCGCCGACCACGCGCGCTTCAAGACTGTATGTCAGATGCAGGTGCTTGATACGCCCGCTGACGCGGCGAAAGGCGAAGTCCTCCGCTGAAAGTCTCCACTTTCGAACCCCATGAACATCCCCCCACTTTACTCCCGACGTGACGTTCTCGGCGGCATCAGCAGCGGCTTCGCGGGAGTCGCGCTTTCGCAACTGCTCGCGCGTGATGCCTCCGCCAGCGTTTCGGTGCCGAGGCCTGAGTTGAACGGCGGCACTCATCATCCGGCAAAAGTGAAGCGGGTGATTCAGCTCTTCATGAACGGCGGCGCGAGCCCGATGGATCTCTGGGATTACAAGCCGATGCTCACGAAACAGCATGGGGAGAAGCTCGGCTCGAAGGTGAAAATAGAAGGCGCGACCGGCATGCAAGGGCCGCTGATGAAGAGTCCGTTTGAGTTCAAGCAGCACGGTCAAAGCGGCAAGTGGGCGAGCAGTTTGTTTCCTGAGCAGGCGAAACTCGTGGACGAGATGGCCTTTCTCATGGCGATGCAGGGCCGCTCAAATGTGCACGGGCAGAGCGCCTACCTCATGAATAATGGCTTTTTGCTGCCCGGTTTCCCGTGCATGGGAGCGTGGATCTCATACGCCCTCGGCAACCTCACCGACAACCTGCCCACCTTTGTCGTACTGCCCGATGCGCGCGGCTTGCCGTACAACGGACGCGGTTGCTTCACCTCCGGCTTCCTGCCCGCGGTGCATCAGGGGACCGTGATCAAAGCGGGTGCGGCGCAACCCATCCCCGACCTCTTTGCCAGCGACAAGTTTGCCTTCGCCACGCGCCAGGCAGATGGCGATGGTCTCGCCTTGCTAAACCAAATAAATCACGAGCATGCCGCGCGGCATCCCGGCGATTCGCGCCTCGACGCTCGCATTGCGGGTTATCAACTCGCCGCGAAACTTCAACTCAGCGCACCCGAAGCCTTCGACGTGATGCGCGAGCCCGAGTCCGCGCGCCAGGCCTACTGCCTCGATAGCTCCGACAAGGCCACCGCCGACTTCGGCAAACGTTGCCTGCTCGCCACACGCCTCATTGAGCGCGGCGTGCGGTTTGTGCAAGTTTGGAGCGGCCCCGAGGGCGCGGTGAACAACTGGGACAACCACGGCAACATCCCGACACAACTCCCACCGATGGCTGCCAGCATCGACAAGCCCATTGCCGCGCTGCTGCGCGACCTCCGTCAGCGCGGCCTTGCCGAAGACACCCTCGTTGTGTGGACCACCGAGTTCGGCCGCACGCCTTTTTCACAAGGATCACTCGGCCGTGACCACAACTGCGGCAGCTTCGTGAGCTGGCTCTGGGGCGCTGGTGTAAAGCAAGGCATCGCCCACGGCGAAAGCGACGACTGGGGCTACCAAGCGATGCGCGATATCACCACCGGTTACGACCTGCACGCCACCATTCTGCACCTGCTTGGGATCGAGCATGAAAAACTCACCATTCGCACCAACGGCGTGGACCGACGCCTCACGGATGTGCATGGGCATGTGATCAAGGAGGTTCTGGCGTAAGCCTGCCCCACCCATTGCGTGTGGTATTGGAGCGCCCGCCAAGCCTGCAGGCGTTTTGATCAGGTAACCGTTGTTTTTTCTGCTTTGTTTTAGGTGCCTCAGGCTGCTGCGGATTGGGTGTGATCGAAGCGTTTCGCGTCTTTGTGTGGGTGCCTGGAAGAGGGGCGGACTGCAAAAATGGGAGGTGGGCCGGAGGGGCGCGGATTTTTTGTGAACCACCCGGGGAAGAGGGGCCGGGGTCCCAGATGCAGGAGGCTGCCCTCACGCAGCACGGGGGGGACTGCCTTTTGGCCGCCACGGCTTGCATCTGAACGGATTCCTCGCTCTTCTAGGCTGTCTGGCTCTTGGCCACCGCACCCCATGTTTTCCATTTACCGCCGAGTTTTTTAAGCGCGCCCCGCGACGATACCGCGCACGCGAGCTGCGGAATAGGGTGAAAAGCAATTTCTTACCAATTGCGATCAGTGTGATTCTTTACGTGCCTTGGGGCCAACCGCTGCGCCCTTTGGTCTCCCTCCGCTCGCGTCGAGGCGTTGCCACCAGTCGGGACCCTCTGCGTTGATGGCTGCATTGTGTTCGATTAAACGCTGACGCATTACCGCGAAACGGGCCGGTTCGGTTTCCTTGAGGTCCGTCGTTTCCTTTGGATCCTTTTTTAGATCATACAGCTCAAACTGGGTGAGGTCGCTGTTTGCGAGAATTTTCCACGAATCGGTGCGCATCGCCATTTTGGCGTTCGGCGCCATTTCAAGGCGCCAGAAAAGGGGCTGGGGTCGCTCAATAGGTGTCTCGATATTCAGCAGCATGGGAAGAATGTTAACGCCGTCCAAGACATGGTTCGTTGGGACTTTAGCCCCCGCGACGGAGAGCATTGTGGGGAAGAGATCACTGCCGATCACGGGTTTATCCAGGGTCTGTCCCGGAGTAATCTTTCCTGGCCAGCGCACCATCCCAGGAACGCGGATTCCGCCCTCGTGCATGTCACGTTTTCTCCCCCTCAAACCGCCATTTGATCCGCGGCCTGGAGACTTAATGCCGTCGCCCTCGGGGCCGTTGTCTGAGGTGAAGAAAACAAAAGTGTCATCCGAAAGTTTCATTTCGGCGAGGGTCTTCATGAGGGTCCCGAAGGCGTGATCCATTTGCGTTACGTTGGCGTGATGCTCGCGTTCGACATCGTCGGTGAGTTCCGGGTAGAGCGCTTTGAATTTAGGATCGGATTTGATCGGGTAGTGCGGTTCGTGGGTCCAGACCGCAAGAAAAAATGGCTTCGTGGGGTCGCGTTTTTCCTTGAGCCAGGTGAGTGCCTCCTCGACCACCAGCGGTGCTGAGTAACCCTGCAGCGGACCGACTGGGATGCCGTTGCGCACGAAGTTTGAGGGGTTTTCGTGGCTCGGTCCGGCGTTATTTTGCGTCGCCATCCACCAGTCATACCCATGGTCGCTGGGTTGGGGTTGCGCCGGATTGTTGAACAAGCCGTTCAGATGCCATTTGCCGGTGTGGCAGGTCGTGTACCCTTCTTTTTTCAAAATCGCAGGCAGCGTTGTCTCCGTGGTGCGCAGGTGCACTTCTGCGCCTTCTGCAATCCAAGTATAGACCCCATTGCGATGGGGGGTGCGGCCTGTCAAAATTGCCGATCTCGAGGGACTGCACACGGCGCTCGCCGCGTAACATTGCGTTAGGCGGATACCCTCCTTCGCAAAGGCGTCTAAATTTGGAGTCTGAATGGTTGGGTGACCGAAGCACCCGAGGTCTCCGTAGCCAAGATCATCGGCGAGGAAGAGAATGACATTGGGAGATGCTGCAGACGCAGCCGGTTCTACCGCAAACAATGCGAGCAGGATGAATGCACGGTGAAACATGGTTATGGTTGGGGGGAAAGAACCTATGCGAGGTTTATGGCGACGGAGCTAAAACCAATGCGGTTGTTAAATGCGATGCGGTTGGGAACGACTGCGAAGAGGCTGGGCCGGGCCGAGCAAAAAATCAAGGGGCGGGCAATGTGATCCTGTTGAGGGACCTCGAAGCGCTCTCTACATTTGGGAAAGGGTTTTTATGAATACAAGCAATGTCGTTCCTTGTTCCACCTGTGGAACTCCTGCGGATTTTTTCGCGAAACCCATGGGACCCTTTTGCTCTGTGCGGTGCCAGATGGTGGACCTCGATCGCTGGTTTTCCGAGGACTACCGCATCAGTGAGCCTCTCTGCCCGGACCATTTTTCGGGATATGAACACGAGCTGGGCGGAGTTGCAGAAAATGCGGAAGGAGAGACGCTGGACCGGTAATTACTGAGTCTCGTAGGCCTGCTGCAAATTCGAGGAGCGCCCGCTCATGGGAGAAGCTTTGCTCTCCCTTGGCTCCTCCACGGGTACAGTCACCCCCCGTCTGAGGATCAGCGCGTAACAAGTCTTCAGTGAGAGACGCAGGGGACTGAGAGACACTCCAGCACCCGCTCTCCCCTTAGCGCACCCCTCGACGATCCAGCGCGCGCGGGTTGCGGAGGCGGGGGGAAAGCAATTTCTACCAATTTGCCTCACTCTTGAGCTGAGGAGCTCGGTGGAGCCTCGTTGCCTCCAGCGGATGGTTCTGCCTTTCCTTTCCTGAATATATGTCGAAATGGTGTATACAGGGCAGCAGACACGAGTGCTGCAATGGCTCCAGTGG
>JAPJNB010000011.1 GCA_026461385.1 Akkermansiaceae bacterium | reverse complement strand
GTGCTGCTCGTCGGTGCAAGCCGAGTCGATCGGTGCGTCTGGAGCGGCGTCATTTGCCTCAAAGTAGCCATTTTCCAACATCCATTTTTCGACTTCTTCGCCGGAAATATCCGGGAGCATGTGGCCGTCGATTTCCACGCAGGGTGAGAGCGATTGGCCGCTGCGTTGTTCCATTTCCCAGCGGAATGCGGGGTTTTTGATGATGTCCTTTTCTTCGTAGGGCAGCTCGTATTTCCGCATGATGGCGCGGACGCCTTCGCTCCAGCCGCAGAAGGTTTTGAGGTACGCGGTGATTTTCGGTGATGAGGTGGATTCGGGCATTTCGGTAGGTGGTTGGCGACACTCTAGGGTGACTCTGGGAAATCGCAAGCATCGTGCGCGTCTTGGCAAATTGGGGTGGAATTTGATGAAATTGATTTGAGCGCGAGACGGCCAAGCGTCGTGCCAATACGAATACACCTCCTTCGGACTACGCCTCATCGCACGTCACGCGCCGCCCCATTGTGACAATATAAACACATAGAGGTTCGGTGATTGACCACCGCCATGCCTTTTCCGAATTTTTTTGGGCAGATAATTACCGAAACAAATAGGAAATGGAAATGGGACGAACAAGCACCGCTCAAAGCAGAACCTCCACTGCCGCGAACTCACGCCCCGCTTGCCGCCGCAAAGCTCCCACTGCTGCCAGCAAAAGCTCCACCGGTCTGAGCAGAAGCCGCACCTTCCCCAGCAAAAGCTCCACGGCTCGGAGCCGCAGCCACACTTCCGCCAGCGAGAGCTTCTCTGTCCTCAACGAGAACGCCTCGGATCGCACCCGAGAGCGTCTCGTGTCTCAGCGAGAGACTCTCGCTCGCCCCCGAGAACGTCTCGTTTCGGAGCGAGACTCTTATGCTTAGTCACTTAGCAAAAATCGGCCCGTTTTACGATCCCCCTCTCCCACACTTCTCCCCACCCCCCCATCTCCCCATCCCTCTCCCGTACCTCCATTAACACCACAAAACATCATACCCACTAAATCATCATGCCTGCTGACTTCATTCCCCAATCCTACAAAAACCTCCGCGACTGGCTCAAAATCCAAGCCACCATCGCCACCGCCGCACCCACCCTGGGCATGAGCGCCGCCGAGCAAGCCACCTACCTCGCCCAGGTCAACGCCCTGCTCCCCACCGTCACCTCCATCGTCGATCTCATGGAGCAGATGGACCGAAAAGTCGCCGACCTCCAGCCGCTCTTGGAGACCAACCTCCCCCTCTTCCGCAAGGACATCCGCCGCGCCAAGACCGCCCCCGGCTACCTCCCCAGCATCGGCGAGCAATTCGAGTGGATCGGCGATAGCACCGAGCGCGACCCCGCCACCAGCCGCCCCACCATCGAAGCGGAAGCGCAGCGCGGCCGCATCGCCATCACCGGCAGAAAACCCGGCTACGAAGCCGTCAACATTTACTCCCGCAAAAAAGGCGAAGCGAATTGGAAACTCATCGCCATCCGCAAGCGCAAGTTCCCCTACTACGACGAGACCCCACTCACCATCCCCGGCACCCCCGAGGTCCGCGAATACATGGCCATCGGCGTCATCGCCGACGAAGAAATCGGCCAATCCAGCGAGACCAAGGAAGTCGTCTTCGCCGGATGATTTCCCGGCAGCCATTTACACCCCACCGCCACTCCTTACGGGATGGCCTCCCAGAGCCTAGGGTTGCTCGCCTCGGGCTGCCCTAGGTCCACTCGCCTCACACGAGCCCGTCCTTGCGGGCTTGTTTCCAATACATGTATTCGGCGCTACCTTGGTTGAGATTGATGCAGCTTTCAAACTCGAGCGTGAAAACGGCCGCGACTGGCCGACGGCTTGGATGATGCTGGCCCCAGTTCGGGTCGCCGCCGTTCCAAGAGGCCCTCCGGTTCTCTAATCAGCTTTCTCAACGGCCTTCATCCCAAACGCAAATTCCGAGCAATCGTTTCATGGCGCAGTGACCTTGAGCCGCAGGAAAAGTGCCTCGGTGCCTGCGGGGACGGCGGCTCGTACGGTGCGGATCGTGAAACTATACAAATTGCAGATACCACCCCACGCAGCTCTCCTCCGTCCTCAAGCGGTATTGCTTGAGACGAAGTACCTGCCGAATCCGTTCTATCAGTTTCACAGTTCATGTCTGCATGATAACAGGTCAAATGCGCATGTTATTCCCCGGAACTGGAGGTTTTTGACTAGGACCTTTTTGAAGAATAACACGCCGATAAGCGCGCAAACCTCTATTTCCGTCGATTGATGCTCAGATATTCATGAATTCCTACATAAAAAACCTTGCGAAATCCCGCGCGTAAACTTTCACTTTCGGAGTCTATTAAGCCGCCCGACATCTTCCCCCGGTTCTGTAGACGAATAACAAGTTCGCTAAGAAAATGAACCAGCAGCATCCGCGATTAGTCTGGGGATTTCAACTCGAAGTTGGCATCAAGATTTTTGGCATTGGATTGATTCCATTTGCGGCGGGAATCATCGGTGCAAACAGGCAGCAGCCGACGGATCCAGATTTCTTTCAGACGATTCGTACAGTTATCTTCCTTGGAGGTGGCCTTGCTTTTCTTTTGGCTTTGCCCTACTTTTTCATCTTTCACACACCTAAGTGTGATAGCTGCAAGGTCAGAACCAAAAAGTTTGGCCGACTAGTCTGTGATGGCGAGGAATTCACTACGGTGATTTGTCCTCAATGTCGCGAACGCTTTCGCTACTCCTCGTTCAACGGCCCTGATCTTCCGTAGTTGCAACATCAACCCCGTGATCGACGCTCGCCCCCGCTGATAGGGGTGCGTGCTCTTTGACGTTAAGCTGGAAAATCAGAATCCGCCATTGACGTGCTCCGCCAATGGGGTATTGTTTTCCCGTGATTCTTCAATTCATCGAGTCGCCGGTGTATTCCGATCAGATCGACGGCTTGCTGAGTGCGGAGGATCATCGCCAGTTGCAGATGCACTTGCTTGAACAACCGGACCGAGGTGATGTCGTCAAGGGTTCCGGCGGTTTGAGGAAGTTGCGTTGGGCTGGTTCAGGCAGGGGCAAGAGAGGCGGCGTCCGCGTCATTTATTACCTGTGGCGCGGAGACACAGCGTTCATGCTTTTCGCATACCCGAAGAACCAACAAGAGGATCTGACACCAGCGCAAGCCAAGGTATTGAAGAATCTAATCGAATTATACACCAATGAATGACAAGGACTTTCAGAAGCTCGTTGAGAGCGTCAAGCAAATGGGATCGATCATGCGAGGCGAGAATGTTCCGCACCGGCGAACCGTGTTGAGCACTGTGGACGTCAAAGGGTTGCGCGAGCGACTCGGCCTCACTCAGAAGCAGTTTTCCGGGATGATCGGGGTGAGCATCAAGACAATGCAAAACTGGGAGCAGGGTCGGCGCGAGCCAGAGGGTCCAGCCAAGGCATTGCTGCGGGTAGTCGAGAAGGAGCCTCAGGCGGTCATGAATGCTCTTCACGCATGAAGAAGAAGCACAACAAGGCGAGACACAGCAACCCCTATCAGCCGCCCTTTTTTCATGCACTTCCGTAGTTTTAACCTCAACCCCGTGATCGACGCTCGCTCTCGCTGATAGGGGTGCGTGCTCTTTTACGTTGCCAGGAAAATAACGATGATGCGGGTGTATTCTTTGTCAGTGTCGGAGCAATACTTTTGCTCATTCTGCCTCCGCGGCATCGTTCGCGAGTGTCAGTTCGCCAACTAACCGAAGAGTGTGGTCACTGGCACACCCTTGTCGGCGATTTTAAAGGGGCGCTTGGTGGGCGACATGACGACGGTTTCGTAGGGGAGCGAAAGGGCGTGGGCGATGGTGGCGTTGAAATCCTGAACGCTAACCAGGTTGTCCTTGACCTTGCTGCCTGACGCATCAGTGGCGCCATACTTGACGCCGCCCTTGATGCCGCCGCCGGCGAGCAGGCAGGAGAAAGCTTCGGGGTTGTGGCCGCGGCCTTCCATGTGCTCGGCTTTGATCTCGGGGGTACGGCCAAACTCAGTGGCGACGACGACCAACGTCTCCTGAAGTTTGCCGCATTTTTCGAGGTCGGTGATGAGCGCAGCGTAGGCTTGGTCGAACTCCTGACAACGGCCGGCGACGCCGGTGAAATTGTCGTAATGGGTGTCCCAACCGCCAAGCTGCACTTCGATGAAGCGCACGCCGTTCTGCACGAGTCTGCGGGCTAACAGGCATCCCTGAGCGAAGCGGCCAGTGCCGTAGAGATTGCGGGTGGCTTCGGATTCTTGTTTGAGATCGAAGGCTTTGAGGTCATTGGAATTCATCAGCGAAATGGCTTCACGATAAAGTTCCTCGTAGGCTTTCACATCGGCGTTGGCATAGCGGTCGTGGAACTGGCGGTTCATCTTGTCGGCCAGTGACAAGCGGCGCTCGAAATCCTCCTGGGTCACTTCGTCGGCGCGGCGGGAATCATTGAGCCCTTGGTCGGGACTGCCGATCAAAGCGGCGGAATACTTGGCACCGAGAAAGCCACCACCGGCGAGTTCGGGGGCGCTGTTGACGGCGACGAATCCGGGAAGTTCAGGGTGGATGCGCCCGCCCAATTTCAAGACCCACGAGCCGAGCGATGGATGCTTGATGGTGCCGCGCAAATTATAACTGGTGTGCATGGCGTAGGAGCCTTGTTCGTGGGCACCTTGAGTCGAGTTCATCGAGTTGATGACGCAAACCTTGTCCATCACCTCGGCGGTTTTTTTCAGATAGTGGCCGATCATCACGCCGTCCGCCTTGGTCGGGATGGCTTCGGTTTTGCCCATCACTTCTTTTTTCTTCGGCTTGGGATCAAAGGTGTCGACATGGCTCATGCCGCCGGACATGTAAAGATAGATGACGCTCTTGGCAGTGCCGCCTTTGAGAGCGGCTTCTGGGGCGGCGCTGGCGAGCGTGCCGCCTAACATTGGGAACAGATGCACGCCGAGGTAAGCGCGTGCGGCATGGGTTACGAACTGGCGGCGCGTGAGTTCGTCGGCTTTGAGGAATGGGTTCATGGGGTTATTGGAGGAAGAGAAACTCAGAGGACGTGACGAGGGCGGAGACGATGTTGCGGTAGCCCGCAGCACCTTGTTTTTTGACCTCATCCAGCATCCATGACATTTCCATGTCGGTCGGCGTGCGGTTCAGGATGGCGATGTAGAGGCGACGAATTTTCTCATGGTCGGTGGTTGCACTATCGAGTGTCTTGTAGAGATGGGCGGAGGGGTCGTTGACGAGTTCGCGTTGCACGAAGCCATTCATTAGCGAGAGGACTTGGCCGACATTCGGTTCGCGGCTGGAGGCTTCCACGACTTCGCGTTCGGAAGCGCCAAACAGGTAGAGTAAATGATCGCGCGGTGCGGGGGAGGGGAGTTCCGAGGCGCGGACTTTCGCGTTCTTGTTGTAGGAGCGGGCTTCGTTTTTGCTCATCATCATCGAGTTGTCCGAGCTGGTGCTTGCGGAACTGTTTTTCACCTCGCTGGCGAACTTCGAGAAATAGGCGCGAACTGCATGCTCTGACTTTAGAGCGAGCACTTCCTTCGAGAGTTGGATCATGGTTTTCTTACCGACTAGAACTGGCATGCCGCCCACGTAGATGCGGTCATCCAGAGAGCGGATGGGTTGCTTGTCCGGATCACCGGCGGCGAGGGTGATGAGAGAGTCCCAGATTTGCTCGGAGGAAAGGCGTTCGATTTTTCGGCCGTGGAAGTCGTCGCCGCCTTCGAGGGAGGATGGGTTAGGATTGGTGGCGAACTGGAAGGTGCGGGTGAGGAGCAGGATGTGCTGGAATGCGCGGAGGTCATAATTTAGCTCAACCATGAGCTTGCTGAGATACGTCATCAATTCCGGATAGTTGGATTTGCCGGCGGGTATGAATTCATCGACTGGCTCGAAGACTCCCTTGCCCATGACGCGTTTCCACATCCGGTTGGCAATGACGGTGGAAAATTGCTCGCCGGTTTTCGCGACGATCCAGTCGGCAAGTTTGGCTCGGCCGCCAGGGTTTGTCTTTTTCTCCGAAATCCTTACCGGCTTGCCGAAGGGTGTGCGTGCGCTGACCATTTCGCCCGGCTTGGCGTCGTGATATTGGTAGTCTGCTGGCAGTGCGATTTGGCCGGTGCCGCCGCCACCTAATGACATGCCGTAAACTTTGTCCCATAGGACTTCTGCGATGCGGTAGTTCTCGCCCCGCTCTTTCTTGGAATCCTCGAGTTCGTCCCACAGCGGCTGCATGTTTTCCTGTCCGAATGGGGTTTGACCGTGGGTGAAGGCAGCGAGCTGATAGAAATCATGGCGCTCGGTGGTGCCAAACGGATCGTCATGGCATTGGGCGCACTCCATCCGGGTTCCGAGGAATACGCGCATGGTGTTAGAAAGATTATCCAGTGGCATGCCGCGGTCCCGCGTGTAGTAACCGACCGCAGCGGTGTTCGGGTCCCAGCCATCGCCAGAGGAGGCGATCAGATGGCTGGTGAATTGATTCCATGGCATGTTGTTGGTCATCGCATCGCGGACCCACTGGCGGTAGGGCTCGTTGGTCGCCGTGGTGCCGATGCGACCATCGGTGATTCGAAGGAGATCGAAGGCCCAGTTGGTCATGTGGCTCGAAAAGCCCTTCGACTTGAGCAGGTAGTCCACCAAGGACTCGCGCTTGGTCGGGTCTTCGATTTCCAAGAACGCGAGCGCCTCTTCCGCAGTTGGGATGCGGCCCACGGAAACGAGAAAAGCCCGCCGCAGGAGGGTTGCGTCGTCGGTCACCTTGGGCACGTCGAGTTTCTTGCTGCGATAGAACGCGGCGATGTGCTGGTCGATTTCTAACGCCGACTTTTTCAGGAATGTTGGATCGTCCTGTGGCTTTGGGTTTTGGGCGAAAAGTTCTCCAAACGAGGGGATCATCGCCACGGCGATTAGGGTGAAAAAACGTTTCATGATGTGTACGTTGATGTCATATCGAGCCATGCCCGTGAAGAAGTCAATCTATCTGTGATGAAATTGCTCTTGCGGTGTGGTCAGATGAAAAAGTCGCTGGCCGGATTGGGTGGCGGAAAATGGGGTTGATGGGCGGTGGGTGGTGGTGGGAGGTGTGAATGAAAATGGTTTTCGTTTGCAGGGTTGGCCGAAGCGGTTTCATCTAGTGCGGTGTCGCGTCAGCAATTGAGAATCATCCTGTGGGTCAGCGTGAGCGTGGCATCGGCCTTTTCCGCGTGGGGATGGTTTCGGCCCTACGCGTGGAAGCCGGATCCGGCGGCGCGCTGCAAAGTGGTGGAGACCTTGATTTCGAGGGATCACGATTATTTTTGGCTCGAGGTGCATTTGAAGGTCAATCCGGGCATGAAGCACGATTTGCTGAAGCCGGTTTCTCTCCAGACTGCTCGGGGTGCCTTGCTTGATCCTGCTGACACCCATTTCGCCGGTCAAGAAGCCTCAGGTGTGACCGACATCTGGTTCAAGTTTTGGCTCGAATCCAGTGATCTTGAGGGAGAGCTCAACTTGAGCCTGAACGATGGGAAATTGCTCGTCAAATCCACCCGCGGCATCCCAAAGTTGGCGGGAGAAAATGGTAGGAATTTCACAACGCACCGGTGGTGACTCATGGTTTGGCTTTTGATCGATAACTCAAACACGCGGACCAAGTTTGCGCTGGGGAATCGTGATGCTCTTTTGTCATGGCGAGCGGTGATTCCTACCAGCGAGGTGTTAGAGGAATCGTTGGATGCCATTTTGGTAGATGTTGCGTTTGATGCGGTGATGATTTGTTCAGTGGTTCCATTCAAGGCGGCAGTTTTGGACGCTTATTTTTCCGGGAAGTGCCCGTTGCATTTTCTGAATTACCGGAGTCCATTAGGGATGGGGATTGATTATCCTGAACCCGCACAAATCGGTGCTGATCGATTGGCGAATGCTGCGGGTGTGCTCAGTCGGCATGGGGTTCCTGCGATCGTGATCGACTTCGGAACGGCGGTGACCTTCGATGTCATTTCGGCGGAGCCGGCCTATTGCGGCGGCGTGATTGCCCCAGGGCTGGGTGCGATGACGGGCTACCTTTCCAGTAAAACGGCCCTGCTGCCGCAGATCGAACTCGCCGAGCCTGTCTCCGCGATCGGGAAATCCACCGTGCACGCGATGCAAGTCGGCGCCGTGATCGGGTACCGCGGGTTGGTGCGGCAAATCCTCCAACAGATCGGCGAAGAGCTTGCCGGAAAGCCAAAAATCATCGCCACGGGTGGCGATGCGGCCCTGATTGCCGAGGGGCTTGCGGAGATCGATGGGGTGGACCCTGACATTACCCTCGATGGTTTGCGCCAAGTGGCTGCCCGAGTTTTTCTGGAATGAAGGCGAATTAAAGACTGCCATTGTTCGACGAATCCGATAAGAACTCCATCGAAATGAGTGACACCCCACTGACCATCGGCATTGATTTCGGAGGCACCACGGTAAAAATCGCGGTGGTTTTTCAGAGCGACATCATCGACCAAGCACCCCCGATCGCGACCCAGGATTTCGATGGCTGTGATGCGTTGATTGATGAAATGGTGAAAATGGTGGAGGAGCTTCGTTCACGGCATGCGGGGGTCGCAGCGATCGGGGTGGGGATGCCCGGGTTCGTCGATTTCGATCGGGGCTTGGTCTATCATCTAACAAATGTTAGAGGATGGGATGCGGTGCCTCTTAAGGCGATTTTACAGGCGAAGACAGGCTTGCCAGTGGTGGTGGATAACGATGCCAACTGCATGGGCTTCGCGGAGTGGCAGTGCGGTTCGGGGCGAGGGCTTTCGCACGTGGTCTTCATCACCATGGGCACGGGGGTCGGCGGTGCGATCATTGCCAATGGGCAGATGATTCGAGGGGCGCGCCACGGAGCGGGGGAGATCGGTCAGACGTCGATTGATTATCAAGGACGTGCTGGCCAGTATGGGAATCTTGGTGCGCTTGAGGACTACGTCGGAAATCGGGAAATCACCGAGATGGCGATGCAGGCGTATCGGGCAGCGGGGATCGAGCCGACCGAAGAGGCGTGCTCGCCGGCAGGGCTTGCCGCTGCTGCGCAAATGGGGGAGCCGATCGCGCTTGCCCAGTGGGACATGGTGGCAAGATGGTTGGCCACGGCCACCATGAATTGCTGCTGGTTGCTCAATCCCGAAGCGATCGTCATCGGTGGTGGGGTGGCCCGTGCGGGTGAATTGCTTTTTGAGCCGTTCAGGAAACACCTCTTCGCGCAGCTTTCAGGGCCGTTCAAAGATCATCTGATGGTGCTTTCGGCTGCATTTGGGCACGAGGCTGGAACGATCGGTGCGGCGGCTCTTGCTCGCGAGGAACTTGCGAAGAGTGTTTGATTTTCTCCGCCATCAACGTAGAAAGGGATCATGCTCATTCCTTCATCGATCGATCGCCGCCAATTTGTGAAAACCACTACGCTTGCGGCTTCCGCGGCATTGCTTCCTCAGGCGGCCCATGCAGAAGCTTCCGCAGTCTATCAGCTGCCTGCCTTGCCTTATGGCTTTGACGCCTTGGAGCCACACATCGATGCGCTGACGATGCAAATCCATCACGACAAGCACCACGCTGCCTACATCGTCAACCTCAACGCCGCGCTCGCCAAGGCACCGGAGCTTGCGAGTAAGCCTCTCGATCAACTGCTCGCGACACTTCCAGCGATCCCGGATGAGGCGCAGCAGACGGCGATCCGCAACAACGGCGGTGGTCACTGGAACCATGATTTTTTCTGGAAGACTCTGGCCCCGGCGGAAAAATCCGGCAAGCCATCTGCCGCGCTTGCCTCTGCGATCGATGCCCAATTCGGCTCGATGGATGGCTTTAAAAAAGCGTTGGGTGAAGCCGCGGTGAAGCGCTTCGGATCAGGGTGGGTCTGGCTGATCCAGCAAGGCGATACGCTGAAGATTGTCAGCACCGCCAACCAGGATCACCCGGGGATGAAGGGGATCGTTCCGGATGCAGATTTGGGCACACCGCTGTTAGGCTTAGATGTTTGGGAGCACGCCTATTACCTGCACTATCAGAACCGCCGCCCCGACTATGTCTCCGCGTGGTTGAACATCGTGAATTGGGAAACGGTTTCAGGACGCTTCGTCCCCAAAATCTAATACAAGTGAGATGCTTGGGGCTGCTTCAAGGAGTCAGCCAGACGCGTAAGCGGTAGAACTTCAGTGATCCAGTTCGAGCGAGTTTCCATGCGGGTTAATCCACATGACTTGATCTTGGCGGATGTCTTCGCGGATCGTTCGGTCCATGCCGCGGCCGACGCCTGCGGGTCGGAACTCGCCTGATTTGCAAGCAGCCTCGCATTCCGCCTTGAGGCGAAGTGAGTCCGTGGTGCCCATGGAGCCGGTGGCCACGGCCCAGCCGCGTTGGTTCATCGAATCGATCAGGTTCTCCACACTGACCATGAGCCTGATTTGTGCGGAAGCGACCAGCGAAATCGGTAAATTTCACCGTTGGGGGCGTGAAGGGATCTTGAGTGGGGAGGCGGGCTCAGTCCTCGACCTCGACCACGAGGTTGATTTCCACTGCCACATCGAGCGGCAATGCTGCGACGCCGAGTGCGGTTCGCGAGTGCTTGCCCTTGTCGCCAAAGATTTCCACGAGCAATTCCGAAGCGCCATTGATGACTTGGGGGTGGCCATGGAAATCCGGTTCGGAGTTCACGAATCCGTTGAGCGTTACGATTTGCTTCACCTTGTCGAGCGAGCCGATTTCATCCTGGATGACCGCGAGGCGGTTGAGGATGCAGAGACGTGCGCCCTCTTTAGCCTGTTCCACTGAGACGCATGAGGGGACCTTGCCGATCACCTTGTTGTCGCCATCGATGGGGAGTCCGCCCGAGAGGAAAAGCAAATTGCCGGTGCGGACGCAGTTCACGTAGGCAGCAATCGGGGCGGGTACGGCGGGCAATGAAAGCCCGAGCGAGTGGATTTGGTCGAGGATGGACATGATTGGATTTCGTTAGAATGTATTAGAAAGCGATTACGGTTTCACTGGGAATTGATCCGTGATGAGTGCGACGAGTTGTTCGCCTGATTTCGTGAGTGATGCTTGGTTGCCGATGCCGGTGATGAGTCCGCGGGTGAGATAGCGGTGAGGGATGGAGGATGGGAGGACCGAGGTGACGAGTGGGGTGGTGACTTCGCGGTCGCGGGCGGTGAATGCGAGAGGCAGGCCGGTGGCGCTGAAGCTGATTTCCCATGAGACTGCGGTGGAGGGTCCGCGGTTGATCCATGGGTAGCGGGTGACGAAGTCTGGAGTTCCGTGAGCGGGGGTGGTTACTTTGAAATACACCGGTGTGTTGGCCATGAACTCGCTGAATTGCAGGTCGGGATGGGCCTGTTGTTCGAGGAAGAATCTTGAGACCTCGGCACCTGCGATGTTCATGCCATTGAAATTGCCATGGTAGTTGGTGCCGCCGCCGAATTTCTTGTGCCAGTCCTCGTAGTGAGTGCTCATGAGCAAGCCGAGTTCGAGGTGGCAGTGCGCGCGGGTACGATCGATGCCGGCGCCAGTGAATCCCATGCGGCCCAGCGGGGAGCCCGCCTTCACCGAGTCGCCAGGCTGGCAGGTGATGTCCGCAAGATGCGCGTAGAGCGAGTAAACCAAAGAATTTTCCCACGGGTGTTCGACGACCACATATTTCCCGTAATTGCTGCGCCCCGCGATGGGGCTTGTGTAGGCGACGCGGCCCTCCGCGATGCTCGCGACTTCATCGAGCGGGTTGCCCGCCTTGTCGCGTTTCATCGGGCAAATATCGATGCCTTCGTGAAACTTCGTGCAGACGACTTGGTCATTGACGCGGATGGCTGAGCGGACGAAGCCATAGCTTCCGGCCTCCCAAGGTTTCGTGGCTTGGCCCTCGAAATTCCGGTCCACATACATAAAAAAGCGATCGAACTCACCGGTGAACAGGCAGCGGTTTTCAGTCGGCAGGTGAAGATCCAGCGGTTCGGCAGCGAGGCTGCTGACGACCGAGAGGGCGATCGCGAGGTAACGAATCATCGGTGCGTGCTATTTCTTCTTTTTAGCCGATTCGCCTGCGCGTTTGAGGGCCTTGTCGAGTTGGGCGATGTCGGCGAGTGTCACGCCCTTCCAGATCACGAGGACGCCGTCGTTGATTTCCTTATCGATCATCACGCCGTCGATCACGGTGCCGTTGATTTGGGCGATGAGCCAGCGCCCTTGGTTGGCGCCGGTGACCCCATAAAGTCGGTTGATGGCACCCTCCTTGAGCTTGAAGACCACGCCGTATTGCTCTTCGACATCAGAAGGAAACGGGCTGAACGTCGCGATGTCCTTGAGACTGACTTCTGGCAGGCGGCGGAAATACCGAGTTTGTCCGTTGGTGAGCTGAGGGAAAATCATTTTCGGGTTATCGGTGGCCTCCGTCTCGATGTGGAACGTGATCGATAGCTTGTCCTCCTTTTTTGCGGCGGCGGAAGCCGTGGGTGCGAGCGACAAGGCCGTCATCACCAAAATCATTGCGATTCGATATAGCATGCGCCAAGTGAAGCATAACTGGCCGCTCGCGGAAGAAAAATCCGGTGCTTCCTTGCATCAGACTCCCGGAGCCTCCAGCATCGGCCTCGACCGGCATCACCCGCTGGCGTGTAACGAACATGTTTATCGATCACATCCGTATTTTTGGGAAAGCTGGCGACGGCGGCAATGGAGTCGTCTCGTGGCGGCGTGAGAAATTTGTGCCGCGCGGTGGGCCGGATGGCGGTGATGGTGGGGGTGGAGGAGACATTGTCCTCATTGTCGATCCATCGACCGACAACCTCCGAGCCTACCACTACGACCCCAAGCTCATTGCGGAGGATGGCAAAAACGGCGCAGGTGGACGCAAGACGGGCAAGAGTGGCAAGCGAGTTGTGGGCAAGGTCCCGCCGGGGACGGTCGTCTATCGCAGCAATGCGGTGACCGTGCAGGAAGCCGTGGAATTTGAGCGCAGCGATGAGGGGATCGATCTCGAGCCGATCGCCGACTTGACCGAGATCGGCCAAGAATTCGTGCTCTGCAAAGGCGGTGATCCGGGGCAGGGGAACTGGAATTTCAAGACCGCCACCAACCGGACGCCAGTTGAGCACACCTTGGGCACGCCGGGTGAGCAGTCGGTGTTTTACCTTGAGCTTCGCCGAATTGCCGACGCGGGGTTGGTGGGATTCCCGAACGCAGGGAAGTCGACGCTTCTTGGCAAGCTGTCACAGGCCAAGCCCAAGGTGGCATCTTACCCGTTCACCACGCTTCAACCGGTGGTGGGAGTGGTTGAATTTGCGGGTTTTCGGCGCTGCACGGTTGCCGATATTCCGGGCTTGATCGAAGGGGCTCACGAGAACCGTGGGCTGGGTCATGAGTTTTTGCGGCATATCACCCGTTGCCGTGTGTTGCTGTTTGTGGTCGACATGGCGGGCAGTGAGGGCCGCGACCCGATCTCGGATCTCGAGATTCTTCGCCGTGAGGTGAAGGAGTATGATGATGACCTTGCGCGTTTCCCATGGAAGATCATTGCCAACAAAATGGATCTTGAGGGAGCGGCCGAGAACCTTGAAATTTTCCGCTCACGTTTCCCGAAGATCGACATCCTGCCGATTTCTGCCGAGAGCGGGCTGGGCCTTGACGATCTCAAGCAGGCACTCGACAACGAGATTGGCTACCGGCCGAACTCGTGATTCGCTTCTGTTGGTACCATGAAAGAATCTCGTCATTTGGTGTTTGTTTATGGCACGCTCCGGCGGGGTTGCTCTAACCATTTTCGCATGGCAGGTGCTGAGTTTGTTGCGGCTGGAAGCATCACCGGGCGGATGTACCGCATCGACTGGTATCCAGGTTTGGTCCTTGATCCAAGTGGGTATGAGATTCAAGGTGAGCTCTATCAATTGGATGATAAACTGCTTGCGGCGTTGGATGTGTTTGAGGGGATTTCCGCAGGTGAGGTTGAGGGGAGTGAGTATCGGCGTGTTGCGACCGAGGTGGTCCAGCACGACAGCCAAGTGGTGAGTGCCTTTGTTTGGGAATGGCTTGGAATGGTCGATGAATCCCAGCGGATTTCTGGCGGGGATTGGATCAAGGATCGGGAGTGAGTCTCGTCTCCTGCGGCAATCCCATTTGAGTAAACGACATCAATGACTTCCATCCTCCGATATCCCACGCTCGCTTCGTTCATTTTCATTTCGGCCTCTATCACCAAGATGATGGCGGATGATGCCGACTGCCCCGCGTGCGCCGCTTATCCCCAGCCGTTTTCCCGGCCTCCTTCGATGGGAGAAAACTATGACACCTGGCGTGATGCGAAAGGCCCTGATGTCGGCGGGACACCCGTGGACATCAGCCGTTTGCCGTCACGCGTCGATAACTCGACCCGCCCGCAGTTCCCTCCGATCTACAAACAGAAAGGAGGTGCCTGTGGTCAGTTCACTGCGGTTGCCTCGATCTTCACCTACGAAATGAACGTGCTGAATGGCACCGAGGCCAGTACCACCGCCACGCAATTTCCCGCCGACTTTTCCTGGAATATGTGCAATGCCGCCGACAGCTCCCATGGATCTGAAGCGCATCATGGATGGGAAGTGGCCAAGCAGATCGGAATTCCCAGCGTCAAATCCTACGGACGTGTGGAAGGAGACAAAGACAAGATCGGCACGTGGGCTAACGGTTACCCCATCTGGCGCGAAGCGATGGAGTATCGCGTCGCCGGCTAT
>JAPJNB010000084.1 GCA_026461385.1 Akkermansiaceae bacterium | reverse complement strand
CCCCTCTTCCCTGCCTGCTCGCCTCCCAGAAGAACCCACAGGGAATAGCGAAGAGCCAAAAAAATTTTGTGTATCCTTGGCTTTCTCCTTTGTGGTGGAGTCTCTCTTTCCCCAATTTATTGGGATCTCCCTAACCCACCCACTGAAAATAGCGAGGGACCACATTTATCTATGCCAAGATGAATGCTCACTCGACAGCCTACACCATCCTCCATGGATTCCATATCACTCTTATCCGGATTTCATCCGTCCCAACAGGCAGCAAGGCATCCGATCATCGCCACGCGACCGTCCCCCGGTTTTTTTGAGGGAGCGCTGCTCGGCAACGGGGCGCTAGGCGTGGTCGTTTGCACACGTCCGGATGCCGTGGTCTTCCATTTCGGCCATAACGCCGTCTGGGATATTCGTCTGGCGGAAAACAACCGAGAGAAGATTGGCAACTTTCAGGAAGTCTTCACGAAAGTGCAGGCTATTTCCCCCGAGCTTAGTGCGTTGTCCGAGGATGCTTGGTATCGGGAATACTGCGCGATGACCGGAGAGAACTACGCCAAACTGTATTCGCGACCGTTTCCTTGCGGGTCGGTTATCCTGGGGTTTGACCGGCGGGAAACGGAACTGCTCGGACACCAGCTCGATATTGCGAGCGGTCTCTGCCAAGTGTTTTTCCTCACTGGAGGTCGGAGGAGTATCCTTGAGGTGTTTACCGACATGACCTCTGATCGCCTTTGGCTGCGCATGGTGAACGAGGAAGGTAACCCCGTTGCCGCTCCCTTCAACCGGGTGCATCTGCAACCGGATCCCGAGACCCCTCCCGAGTTCCCGCGTTTCACGATCCCCGAAGGATTGCCCACCAACACCCTTGCGTTTCGACAGACGCTTCCCTCGCAAGAATCTGCCGCAGGCTGTTCCGAATCCAAGGATACCGGTTGGAATACGGATTGGAAGCCGCCAGAACGTGAGCATGATGGAGCGCAGACAATTCCGGGAAACCCCAAGGACCGCGCTCTTCAGCTGACAGCGAAGCTGAGTGCGTTCTTAAAGCGAGGCAGCAGTTCGAAGTGGGATGGCAGAATTCATCCAATGGATGAAACAGAGCGAGAGATGAGCACCACCTCGGAATTTATTGCATGCATCCAGCTGGATCACGGCCTGGCATCTGAATTTCCAGAGGTTGTTCTTCCTGAGCCTACTCAGCAAACCCACCAGGTGGATTTGGAGGCAAGCCGGAAAGCCTGGCATGAATTCTGGGGCAAATCAGGAGTTGTCCTTGATGACGAGCTGCTCGAAAGGACCTGGTATCAAAATCTCTACTTTCTGAATTGTTCGACCAAGGCCGGTGCTCCCTGCCCCGGGTTGTTCGCCAATTGGAGCTACCGCGGCATAGGAGCGGCATGGCATGGTGACTACCACATGAATTACAACACCCAACAGCCGTTCTGGGTAACGTTTTCAACCAATCATGTGGAGAAGCATCTCCCCTATGTGGATCTGGTGGATCACCTGCTTCCAGTCTCACGCCAATGGGCCAACGAATACTATGGTCTGCGGGGAGCCTTTTTTCCCCATTCCGCCTACCCTGTGGAAATGACCATGATGCCCTATCCAGGGCCACCGTGGGGCTGGGAAATCTGTGAGACACCGTGGACGGTCCAAAGCCTCTGGTGGCACTACCTCTACACGATGGATCTGGAGTTCCTTCGGGAACGGGCATTTGGACCCATTCAAGAGGCCGTGCTTTTCCTTGCGGATTACATGCAGCGTCCCGAGGCGCATGGGCCGCAATGGAATGATGACAAGAATCATATTTTTCCAACGGTGCCGCCTGAGCTCTACGGCCTGCTCCCCGGGTTCCGGCATAATTCCGACTGCATCGTGGATCTCACTCTCACCAAATTTGTGTTTCAGGCGTATCTCGAAGCCTGCCGGGTTCTACAAATGGAGCATGGCGAAATACTCCAGCGAGTTCGCGACCTGCTGGAGCATTTTCCGGAATACCCGACGGCGATTTCCAAGAATGGAAAAGTTTTTGTTTCGGTCACCGGAGAAGATCCCGAGATTGTTTACAATACTCCGAACAGCCTCATGACAGTCTTTCCCGGCGAGGATCATGGCCTGCATTCGTCTCCGGAAGTGTATCAGATTGCAGCCAATTCCTATCGCAACCACCGAACTGAGGGTGGAAACGAGCTCGTTTTCCTGAACCTCGCTGGAGCACGTCTGGGTCTGCTCGATCTCGAAGCCTTCAAGCGTCAGATCCGCTATTGTCTGTTGCCGAATGGAACCTGCACCGACCGACTGCTGGAGGTGAACGGTCGATACAATGACTCCACCGACTTTGATTTCATGGCTCCGATGGGAATCTGGTTTGAAAACTTCGCACTTCCGGTCGTCATCACCGAGTGCCTGATGCAAAGTTACCAGGGTGAGATCCGCCTTTTCCCCAACTGGCCTAACGACAAAAAAGCGGAATTCCACTCCCTCCGGGCGGTGGGGGGATTCCTTGTCAGCGCACTTTTTTCCGAAGGAATGACCCAGAGGGTGGATATTCTAAGCGAAGCCGGCTCCACCTTGCGCCTCCTATCTCCGTGGAAAGATGGCGTGACCTGCACCTCGTCATCTGGCACGCAGAGGCTTAATGACAAGGTCATCGAGATCGCCACCAAGGTTGGCGAGAGACTGAGCTTTGCAATCTAACAGGATAGCCCCTCATGAAACACCTCCTCCTCGCACTGGCATTATTCACCCTTCTCGAAGCAACGGCAGCGCCGGTCGCTCCGCAGATCGAAGTCGATTGGCCCGCGTTCCTCGGTCAGCACGACCTCGTTTGGGAGCAGCTTCCGCGCCAGTGGAACGAAGGCGCCTTCGTTGGCAACGGCCAGCTTGGCATGATGGTTTACGCCACGCTCAAGGACAACCGCGTCGATTTCCACCTCGGCCGTGCCGATGTGACCGATCACCGCAAGGCTCCTGACAGGAAGACTTCGCTCGGCGTGAAGGGAGCTTCGCTATTTTGGGATTTCCCGCGTCTCGACATTGGCCGCATGGCACTCCGCCCTGCCGGAAAAATCCTGGATGGCACGATGCGGCAGGATTTGTGGAACGCGGAGATTACCGGCACCATCACCACCGATCTCGGTGAGTTGAAATTCCGCGCCTTCACTCCGCGCGACCGCATGGTCCAGATCATCCAAGTCAGTTCGACCGAGAAAACCTCCGATGGAAAACCCGCCGAATGGAAATGGGATT
>JAPJNB010000083.1 GCA_026461385.1 Akkermansiaceae bacterium | reverse complement strand
ACCCTATAGAGCCTCGTCTTGGCTCTGGCCACCGTGTGTGCCGCTGCCGCCCAGACGCCACTCCACATTGGGTTCGTTGACCCCGCACTGCCGAAGAATCCACCGCCCCGCAACGCGGCCGCGCTGGCGATTGACTGCGACC
This sequence comes from Akkermansiaceae bacterium, assembly GCA_026461385.1. Taxonomy (GTDB): domain Bacteria; phylum Verrucomicrobiota; class Verrucomicrobiia; order Verrucomicrobiales; family Akkermansiaceae; genus Luteolibacter. The sequence continues at coordinate 9,480 of JAPJNB010000083.1, read as the reverse complement.
CATCACGCGTTCTGGAGTCGGTGGAACTTCGCGCCACGTGCAGCGAAGCGGTCATCGGCCTCGCCGGTATGACGGCGCTAGCGCCAAAAGCAATTCCTTAACAACAACCAAAAACACTCCAGGCAATCTCTATTAAATCAAACATACTCATCCTCGCGTCACTCATCACTGCAATCAGCGCACTACCCGCCCAAGACATCACGCCAGTTCAGCCGGAAGCCATTCAAAAATGGCAGGATGCCCGTTTCGGCATGTTCATCCATTGGGGCCCCGTTTCCCTCAAGGGCACTGAAATCGGCTGGTCGCGCGGCGCACGGGTTCCCACCGAGGAATACGACAACCTCTACAAACAATTCAATCCCACCAAGTTCAATGCCGACGAATGGGTCGCCGTCGCCAAGGCCGCGGGCATGAAATACATGGTTCTCACCACCAAGCACCACGACGGCTCCTCCTGGGTCACCTTCCACAAAGGCAGTAGGCTCGGCGCGCATTTCAACGCCTCCTTCTCCCCTGTCACCACCAGTGCCATCCGCCTGAATATCCTCGACGCCACCAAAGGCGTGACAATTTCCGAGATTTTTATCCAAGCTCCCTGATGAAGACTTCATTCCTAACCCTCGCGACCCTCTTGCTGGGGCCGCTCACTGCGATCCACGCCGCTGACGCGGCCAAGCCGAAACCCAATCTCCTCATCATCTACGCCGATGACCTCGGCTATGGCGATGTGCAGTGCTACAATCCCGAGCGCGGCAAGATCCCCACGCCACATATCGACAAACTCGCCGCGCAGGGCATGCGCTTCACGGATGGTCATACGTCCTCCGCTGTCTGCTCGCCCTCGCGCTACGCGATTCTCACCGGACGCTATCATTGGCGCACGCGGTTGCAGGCGGGCGTCGTCGGAGTTTTCGGCGAACCGGGGATTGCTGCCGATCGCATGACAATTGGCACGCTGGCGAAACAAAACGGCTATCGCACGGCAGCCATCGGCAAATGGCATCTCGGCTGGGACTGGCCGATTACGAAAGAGCAACGCTCATTGCTGCAAGTATCGAAAAATGCCGGCAAGGATGATGAATCAAAGCCGAAGGGAGAACCTGCCGTGGCGACAGAGAAACAGTTAGAATTCTGGAAAAGTGTTTTCTCAAAGCCCATCCCCGGTGGTCCGACGTCGCGCGGATTCGATAGCTACTTCGGCACTGATATTCCGAACTGGCCGCCGTATTGTTTCATCGAAAACGACCGAACGCTGGGCATTCCGAGCGAGTTCTTGGGCGCGTCTGATTTAGGTAATAACCGCGCCAGCCGACAGGGCCCGGCTCTTAAAGATTGGAAGCTGGAAAATATCTTGCCCACACTCGGCGACCGCGCGGCGGCGTTCATCAGCGATGCCGTCAAGCGACCAGAACCGTTCCTGCTTTACCTGCCGCTCACCGCGCCACACACACCGCTGGCACCCGTGGAAGAATGGAAGGGCAAGAGCGGTCTCAATACCTATGCCGATTTCGTGATGCAGACCGACGCCACCATTGGTCGCGTCCTTGAGGCATTGGAGAAGAGCGGCGCGGCAGACAACACGCTCGTCCTTTTCAGCGCTGACAACGGCTGCGCTCCTTACATCGGCATCTCCGATCTGGAGAAGATGGGTCATTTCCCGAGCGGCCCTCTGCGCGGTTTTAAGGGCGACGCTTGGGAAGGCGGACATCGTGTGCCCTTCATCGTGCGCTGGCCCGGCCATGTGAAAGCCGGTAGCGTCTGCGCTCAACTCTTGCAGCAGTCTGATCTCATGGCCACCTTCGCCGAGGTGCTCGGCACCCAATTGCCAGCCAACGTCGCTGAAGACAGCGTCAGTCTTTTACCCCTGCTCAAAGGTGGCGATCAGCCCGTGCGCGAAAACGCCGTGAGCACCTCTGTCAATGGCGTGCCCGCCGTGCGCAGCGGTTCATGGAAATACATCCCCGGGCCCGGCTCCGGCGGCTGGGGCAAAGGCGGCGATCAATCGCAGCCCGTGCAGCTTTACAACCTCGCCGATGACCTCGGCGAAACCAAAAACCTCGCCGCCGCCATGCCGGAGAAAGTCACCGAAATGAAAGCGCTTTTGGAAAAGCTCATCACCGAAGGCCGCAGCACACCCGGCGCAGCGCAGAAGAACGATGTCGAAGTGAAACGCTACCCCACCAAGCCAGCCAAAGCATTTTAAAGCAAATTCCCATACACTCTCATGAACAAAACACAATGAGAGTAAATACTATGAAACAACCCATACTCCTCCTCGCTCTCGCGGCTTCTTTGCTCGCGCCACTCGCCTCAATCTACGCTGTCGAGGTGCAAGACCTCCGCTGCGAAGTCCGCATCAATCCTCTGACGATCGATGCCGCGAAGCCGGGGCTGAGTTGGAAACTGGAAACTGGATCCACCTTCGCTAAAGCTATGGCGGACAAGAACCTGTCCGCCTCTGGCGGAAAACCTGAAAGAGGAATCAAGCAGAGCGCCTACCAAATCCTTGTGGCCACCTCGCCGGAAAATCTGGTAAAGGATCAGGGCGATCTCTGGGACAGCGGCAAGGTGGAGTCCTCTCGGAGCGTGCATTTTGGTTATTCAGGAAAACCGCTCGCTTCGGGGATGCTTTGCCACTGGAAAGTGAAGGCGTGGACGACTGACGCCAGCGGTAAGGAGCAGATCACGGAGTGGAGCGCGCCGGCCTTTTGGCGGATGGGATCCCTCCAGGCGGCGGACTGGTGCGGAAAGTGGATCAGCCACGATGATGAAAACATGAACATCGCGCCGTGGATGAGAAAGTCGTTCGACCTCCCCGCCGTGCCGTCGCGAGCGTTTGTGACCGTGAACATTGCCGGTTATGCGGAGCTTTACATCAATGGGCAAAAAGTCGGCACCGATGTGCTCACGCCGGCGGTCTCCGACAACACGAAGCAGGTTTTTTACAACACCTACGATGTCACCAGTCTTCTCAAGCCCGGTCGGAACACGATCGGGTTGTGGGTGGGGCAGGGGATAGCGAGGCCCGCTGTGCCCCATGTTCGCGCACAAATCGAGGCGGAAATCAACGGTAACCCTTGGGCTCTCGGCACCGATGCGAGCTGGAAAACCTCGTCGAGTTCGCATCAACGGCGTGGAGGCACGAAGTGGGGGGACTTTGGAGGCGAGCGAATCGATCCCGCCGCCCATATCGCGAACTGGAGCAGTCCCGACTTCGACGACAAGGATTGGAAAAACGCGGTAGAGGTCGAGGCACCGAAAGGCGAAGTTTTGGCGCAGCAGGCACCACTGAACCGAATCGGTAAAGAAATCCCCGCCGTCGCAGTAAACGACCTCGGTGGCGGACGCTATGAGATCGATTTCGGAACCAACCTCAGCGGCTGGCTGCGGCTCAAGATGCCGGTTTGGAACACCGATCCCGAGGAGACCGCTCCCCCAAAAGGCCCCGCCAACTTGAAAATCCTCAAGGCAACCTACGCGGCCCGCGACGGAGCGGGTTCGGCTGATGTCACCGCGAAGGTGGCGGCGTTGGTGAAGGACGACGCCTTGAATTTCAAGGTAGCACCCCCAGCGCTCGGCGGCGATCCGGTGCCGAACCATGTGAAGGACCTCATCGTGGAATACGAACTACACGGCAAGCGCCGCACGACCCGCGCGGCGGATTCCAGCCCGCTCACGATCCCCGAACCCAAGCTGGTGGTGCGAATGATCTTCGCCGATGCCCGCAAAGCCGATTCCCGCAAAGGGAATGATAGCCACCAGAACTTCAGACAAATCAGCGAATTCGTTCCCAGCGGCAAACCGGGCGAGGTTTTTGAACACAAATTCAACTACGCCGGATTCCGCTATGTCGTCGTCGAGGGGCTTCCGGTGGCACCAAAGAAAGAGGATGCCGTGGCCCTGCTCGTCGAGAGCGACCTTGAGCCTGCGGGGGCCTTCGAGTGCTCGAACGACCTCTTCAACCGCATTTCCCAAACCAACCAATGGACGCAACGCTGCCTCAACCTCGGGGGCTACTATGTCGATTGCCCACACCGTGAGCGTATGGGCTACGGCGACGGTCAGGTGGCTACGGAAGGCTTCATGACGAGCTTCGGAGCTTACGGCTTCTACCGGAAGTGGCTCATGGATTGGCGGATCAGGCAGGGCGCCGACGGCTCCATGCCGCACGTCGCGCCGTTCGGCAGTGGCGGCGGTGGTCCTGGCTGGCCGGGACTCCTCTCCGCGATCACTTGGCGGCATTTCCTCTACTACGGCGACAAGCGCGTGCTGGAGGAAAACTACGACGCGATCCGCCGGTTTGTGGACAACCTGGAGTCCCGCTCGAAAGACGGCGTCATGCGTGCCTACGGTGGACCATGGAGTTTCATCGGCGATTGGGTTCCGCCCGAGCGCGGCATGGATACGAAAAACTGGCCAAGTCGTCCCGCTGCCGAGTTGTTCAATAATTGCTACCGCATCCAACAACTCGAGATTCTTAAAAACATCGCCTCCATCCTTGGGAAAAAAGACGAGGTCGAGCGCTGCGATGCTCGCCTTGCGGCAGCCAGAACAGCCGTGCATACGGCGTTTTTCGACAAAGCCGCCGGGAACTATGGCATCGACGAGCAGGCCTACTATATCATGCCGCTCCTGGCCGACGTGACGCCCGAGGCCGAGCGCCCCGCGTTGCTGCAAAAGCTCGAGAAAAACATCCTCGAGAAAAACAAGGGCCACCTCGATACCGGAATGCTCGGCACCTATTTCATGATGGAGCACCTCCGCGCCATCGGCCGGAATGATCTCGTCTTCACGATGTTCAACCAGACCACCTATCCGGGCTGGGGATACATGGTCAAGCAAGGCGCCACCACTCTCTGGGAGCAATGGAACGGCTTCTGGTCGCACATCCACTCGTGCTTCACCTCGCCGGACAACTGGTTCTACCAAGGCCTCGCCGGCATCCAGACCGACCCCGCTGCACCCGGCTTTAAAAATACCATCATTAAGCCCGCCATCGTCGGCGATGTGACCTGGGTGAAGTCGCACCACGACTCCCCCTACGGCCGGATCGCCAGCAACTGGAAACGCGAGGGCGAAAAACTCACGATGGATGTCACGATCCCGCCGAACAGCACCGCCACGATTATCGTCCCTGCCAAAGACGCCGCCAGCGTCACCGAATCCGGCAAGCCCGCCGGGGAAGCCGAGGGCGTGAAGTTTCTCCGGATGGAAAGCAACGTCGCCGTCTATGTCGTGGGTTCCGGATCCTATCGCTTCCGCTCCATCCTTCCAGAAACCGGTCAATGAAAAATACTAATCGAGGAATACACACATGAACAAACTCACATTCTTCAAACTCGCCGCTTTGCTGCTTGTGCCGCTGGCTGCGATTCATGCCGTTGAGGTTCAAAAACTCCGCTGCGAGTATTTGAAAGACCCGCTCGGCATCGATGCCATCAAGCCGCGTTTGAGCTGGGTCCTCGAGGATGACGAACGCGGGCAGAAGCAGACCGCCTATCAAATCCTCGTGGCCTCCACGCCGGAAATCCTCGCCATGGACCAGGGCGATCATTGGGACAGCGGGAAGGTGACGTCGGATCAGAGCGTTCTGGTGGAGTATGCCGGCAACCCACTCGAATCTCAGATGCCCTATCACTGGAAGGTGAAAACGTGGCTCACGGCTCAAGATTCCAGGATTCTGGAGTCAGACTGGAGCAAACCTGCGTTTTGGACCATGGGACTGCTGAAGCCGGAAGATTGGCAGGCGAAGTGGATCACCCTTCCCGACCCAAAGCGGCTTGCGCATCCCTGGCTGCGGCGGACTTTTGAGCTGAAGGAAGGCGTCGAACGGGCGGTGATCTATATTAACACCGCTTCCTATTATGAACTGCACATCAACGGCCAGAAGGTCGGTCCGTATGTGCTCGAGCCGGGCATCACGCAGGTCAACAAGCGGTTTATCGTCAATGCCTATGATGTCACCTCCTTCCTGGTTAAAGGCACGAACACGATTGCCATCTGGATGGGACCGGGCTGGCATCAGCCGCGAAACGGCAACACCAACAACGCGCCAATCCTGCGCGCCCAATTGAGTGCCGTTACTCCATCCGGTCCGCTGGTGATCGGGACTGACACAAGCTGGCGGATGAAGGATAGCTGTATTTCACAGATAGGAGGCTGGAGGTGGAATAACTTCGGCGGTGAGCGTTTTGACGCCAAGGAATTTGTGGAAGATTGGAACCAGACCAGCCTGGACGATTCCTCGTGGGTGCAGGCGCGCGAGATACCGGCGCCAAATGTTGCGCATTCCTGGCAGGGATGCGAAAGCGCGCGCTTGGGCGATCCGGTGAAGCCCGTTGAGATCCGGCAACTGCAAAACGGCAAGTGGGTGATTGACTTCGGGCGGCCCCTGACCGGCTGGATGCGCTTGAAAATGCACGGGCTCAAGACCGGTCAGGAAGTGCAGATCAATTATGCCGACATTGATGACAATCTCAACGCGCGGAAGCTGGCATTCAGGCGCAATGCCGATGGATTCCAAGATTTCAATCAGCAGGATGTTTTCATCAGTGCCGGGAAGGGCGCTGAAACATTCTGTTCAAGATTCAATTACCACAGCTTCCGGTATGCCGTCATTGCCGGACTGGAGCGCAAACCTTCCGTCAGCGATGCGGAAGCCATGATGATCGAGCCTGACCTTGCATCCGCCGGTTCATTCGAATGTTCGAATGACCTGTTCAACCAGATTCATGAGATCACGCGCTATACGATGCGCACCCAGAATCCGTGCCTGGCGCTTGGCGCCGGGGAGGCACGAGAGAAAACGGCCTATGGCGACGGCGGAGCCCATCTCTCCGGATATCTTTATAACTTCAAGTGCGACGCTAATTTAAATAAGTGGATACGTGATTGGAGCGATGCCCAACGGGAGGACGGCTGGTTCCACCACACTGCGCCGACGTTCGAGGACCACGGCGGCGGTCCGGCATGGGGCGGCCAGGTTTCCGAACTGGTCCGGCGGATGCATCTCTATTACGGGGATAGAGGCAGTGTCGAGCAGATGTATGACAAGCTCAGAAGGTATGTCGACTTCCTGGAAAGCAAAACCCGCGCTGATATCTTGCGTTCCTATACACCGACCAAAAATACGGAGCAAATGATGTTCATCGGCGATTGGGCGCGTCCCTTAGCATCCCCTGGTGGAGGGTTCAACCAGGACAAGAATTTTGAACGACGCGAGTTTTTCAACAACTCCTATCGCGTGTTGCTGTGGCAGCAGTTGCAGGACTTTGCCCAGAGCATCGGCCGCACCGACGAGGTCAAGCGATGCGCGGAGCGGCTGGCGGTCATCCGTCCGCTGGTTCACAAGGAATTCTACCAGCAGGACAAGGGCGACTACCTCTACAGTGACCAGAGCAGTCTCGCCATGGCCCTTTATGCGCGCATCCCGCCGCCTGAGCTGCGGGCGAAAATACTGTCTCAACTGGAGAATGAGATTGTTGTAGTAAAAAAAGGCCATCTCGACACCGGTTTGCTGGGAACCTTTGTTTTGCTCGATCTGCTGATCCAGGAGAATCGGAATGATCTCGTTAGTCTGATCATGGGTCAGACGACTTATCCGGGTTGGGGATATCTGATCAAAGAAATGGGCTTGAAAACCTGGCCTGAAACATGGAGCGGCTATGGCAGTCATGTGATCCTTGTCACGGCAACGCCGGGCTCATGGTTCTTTGAGGGCTTGGGTGGTATTCTGCCCGATCCGGCGAAGCCCGGGTTCAAGCATTTCATACTGCGACCCGGCATCGTCAAGAGTGTCGATTGGGTCAAGTGCAGCTACCAATCTCCCTACGGCCGGATCGCCAGCAACTGGAAACGCGAGGGCGAAAAACTCACGATGGATGTCACGATCCCGCCGAATTCCACAGCGACAGTCTTCGTCCCCGCCAAAGACGCCGCCAGCGTCACCGAATCCGGCAAGCCCGCCGGGGAAGCCGAGGGCGTGAAGTTTCTCCGCATGGAAAATGGTGCCGCCATCTATGCGGTCGGCTCGGGCAATTACCAATTCCAATCTCGACTCTAATCCCAACTCTAATCCAACAAGCCGTCATTCTATGAAATCAAAAACACTCCTCACTCTCGTGGCGTCGTTTTTGCTGCCGCTCGCCGCAACCCACGCCGTCGAGGCAGCCCCCTCCTCGGCCGAGGAAAAAAACTCCGCCAAACCCCTGCGCATCCTTTGCGTTGGCGATTCCATCACCGCTGGATACACGGACAACCCGATCTGGAATGTGCCTTTTGAATTTGGTTACCGCCAAGGGCTCTTCGAGCGCCTCCAAAAAGCAGGATACCAGTTCCAGTTTGTCGGGGATTCGCCGGAGCCATGGGATGGGCGGTTCGGTGTTCCGAAAAACTCGCCCTCGCCGGATTTGAGAGCCATCGGCCAAGACCGCCACGAGGGCCATGGGGGATGGAATACCGCACAAGTTTTGCAACACATCGACCAGTGGATTGCAAAAAGCCAACCGGACATCGTTCTCCTGATGATCGGAATCAACGACGCAGGCAGGCCGCCGACGGCGGAGAACCTCAAGGGCATCGTGGAAAAGATTGTGGCTGCCCGCGCGCAGGCCCATGTGGTGGTGGCTCAAATCACCCCTCTATTGAAATTCACCCAAAGCATCGCGGACTACAACACCAGCATCCGCGACACGCTGGTGCCGGCATTCCAGCAACGCGGATGCAAGGTCTCCTCGGTCGATCAATACCGGAATATGCTGAAACCCGACGGCACGATCGACCCCGGGCTCTTCTCGAACAAAATCAACCACCCCAACGCCACCGCCTACGACCGCATGGCTCAAACATGGTTCGAGGAGATCCAAGCTATTTTTCCTTCCGTTAAAAAATAACCCGCAGTTCCGCAACAACTTATGAAATCAAAAACATCACTCCTCCTCCTCGCCGCGGCGCTCCTTGTGCCATCGTTCACACTCCGCGCGGAAAATGCCTCGCCAGCGCCGGTCGCTCCGCAGATCGAAGTCGATTGGCCCGCGTTCCTCGGTCAGCACGACCTCGTTTGGGAGGAAACCCCTCGCCAATGGAACGAGGGCGCTTTCGTTGGCAATGGCCAGCTCGGTATGATGGTCTATGCCACGCTCGACGACAACCGGCTCGACTTCCACCTCGGCCGTGCCGATGTGACCGACCACCGTGGCGCGCCCGACCGCAAGACATCCTTCGGCGTGCCGGGAAAAGGCGTGATGTTTGACTACCCACGGCTCGACCTCGGGCGGATGGCCCTGCGCCCGTCCGGTAAAATCAAATCCGTCACCATGCGCCAGGATTTGTGGAACGCGGAGATTACCGGAACCATCACCACCGATCTCGGTGAGTTGAAAATCCGCGCCTTCACTCCGCGCGACCGCATGGTCCAGATCATCCAAGTCAGTTCGACCGAGAAAACCTCCGATGGAAAACCCGCCGAATGGAAATGGGATT
>JAPJNB010000082.1 GCA_026461385.1 Akkermansiaceae bacterium | reverse complement strand
TGGTGGGGCGCTGGGTAGCACGGGTCGACTTGAACTCGCTGGGGACGGCGTGAAATTGACCTTGAGCAATGCAGCGACCGTCTCGAACGCTGTCTCGCTCGGGGCTTCCGGCAGCAAGGCTCTTTTGGATGGTGGCGGTGTGCTTGGCGGTGACATCACCGGCGAGGGAGGTCTTCGGAAGGTCGGGAGCGGCACGGTTTTCCTATCCGGAAATGCAAGTTACAACGGTGCAACCGAAGTGGCCCAAGGAGCTCTCTCGATCAATGGCTCCTTGTCGGGCAATGGTCAGCTCAGCGTCTCATCGGGCGCAACCTTGAAGGGTTCGGGAATGGTCAATGTTTCCACCGAGATTGCGGGCATTCATGCCGCGGGAAATAGCCCTGGCCTGCAGACGTTTTCGGCGGGTCTCAGTTACGGTTCCTCGTCATCGTTGGATTGGGAGTTTGTGGGGAATTCCTTAGGCCTCCGTGGAACGGATTACGATGGAATCGATGTCACGGGCGGGAGTCTTGCGATCGCGTCCGGGGCGACGCTCAGGTTGCTTGCAGGGGCAGGGGTTGATTATTCCGCTCTGGCTTGGTCTTCATCGCGAAGTTTTACTGTGATTCATTTCACGGGTGGGGGGAGTTCCAGTGGGAATTTCATCCTCGATGCGACCAGTGCGGGTAGCAGTTCGGGGTATGGCAGTTGGGCGCTGGCTTCTAACAGCGGAGATGTCATGCTGAATTGGACTGCGGTCCCAGAGCCAAGCTCGGTGGCAATCCTTGGCGGTCTTGCAATGCTTGGACTTGTGCGCCGTCGTCGCTAAACCGGTCGCGCGAGGGCGTCGGCTTGGCAGTCGGTCGCAGTGTGTTTCAAGTCACGCGCCGCGCATTAGCGAGATTTCTGCGAGGGAAATGAGCGACTTGAAAAGGTCCTCGCGTGGGGCGGACTTGAGGTCTGCCACGGTCACGGCGCGGTCGAGGGTGAACTTCCCTGAGCGGGTGCGGCGCAGGGCGCTGAGGTGGCCTCCGCAACCGAGTTGGGCACCGATTTCGTGAGCATAGGTGCGCACGTAAAACCCTTTGGAACAATTCACGGTGAAGTCCACTTCGGGCATTTCGATGCGTGAAACCTTGTAGGAGGTCACATGCACCTTGCGGGGCTCGCGGACGATCTCGATGCCTTTGCGAGCCAGTTTGTAGAGGGGCACACCGTCTTTTTTGATGGCCGAAACCATGGGTGGGATTTGTTCGAAGGGCCCGACGAATCCATCGAAGGCCGCGTGGATTTGATCCTCGGAAAACGCATCGACCGGCTTGGTCTCCAGGATCTCACCCTGGCGGTCTTGGGTGCTGGTGGTGGCGCCTAGCGTTAGCGTGCCGACGTATTCTTTGTCCTCGCTCATGAGGAGGTCTTGGATCTTGGTGGCTCGACCGATCACGAGCATCAACAGCCCGGTGGCCATCGGATCGAGCGTGCCGCAGTGGCCGATTTTTTTGGTGTTGAGGGCTCGGCGCGCAATGGCGACCACATCGTGGGAAGTCATGTCCTGCGCTTTGTCGATCAAAAGCACGCCGCTCGGGCCGTCGGACTCCATGGGATTATTTCTCATAATGGGTTAGATTGAATTTCGGACGCTTGGATGTGGCGGTGGATTTCGGCAAGCACCAACGATTTGGCTTCATCGAGCGGGCCGCTCATGCGGATGCCGGCGGCCAGTGGATGGCCGCCGCCACCGAAGGCTGAGGCGATCTGGCAGACATCGAGTTGACGATCTTTCGACCGCATCGAGACGCGGATTTTGCCGTCGGGGAGTTCTTCAAAAAACACTGCAAGTTGGACACCGCGGATCGCGCGGATGAAATCGATGAGCCCCTCGCTGTCTTCTGGGAGTAAATTTAGATCGGTGCGCAGTTGATCAATCATCGTCCAATGAGCGACCAGGCCGTCGTCGGAGACTTCCAGGGTGTTGAGCAGCGCACGCATCAGTTCGACGCGCCGGTAAGGGTAGTTGTCGTAGATGTTTGAGTTGATCGTTCCCACATCAAGCCCGCGGTTGATGAGGTCTGCCGCCATCGTGTAGGTCTGAGCGGTGGTGGACGGGTATTGGAATGACCCCGTGTCGGTCGAGACCGCGACGTAGATGGCATCGCGCGTTTCAGGCGGGAGTGGCAAATCGAGGGCGGTGATCAACTGGTAAATGATCTGGCCGGTAGCGGGGCTGGTTGGGTCGACCCGATTGAGGTCGCCGTACCGGGGATTGGAAATGTGGTGGTCGATGTTGAGCCAGATCTTCGCCTTGGATGCGGCGTGGAGTGATTTTTCGCCGAGGCGGGGTTTGGTGGCCGTGTCCAGCGCGATGGCGACCTCCACCTCGAGCGGGGTTGATGGCGGGAGCTCGATTTTCTCGGAGCCGGCCATGAACTTTAGGTTGTCGGGCAGTCCATCCTCGTTGATGAGGCGGACTGTTTTTCCGGCGGCCAGCAAGGCGTGTCCGAGGGCGAGTTGCGAGCCGATCGCGTCGCCGTCGGGACGGATGTGGCTGAGGATGACGAATGACGAGTGAGCGCGCAGCACTTCACCGATTTGGTCGAAGCTGGCGTTGTCGTGATGGTTTTGGGAATCGCTCATGGGGTTGGACCGCGGCGCGGGGTGCGGATTCTTGCCGCCGGCACCCATCGCGCAAGAATAAACCTCCACGTGCGGAAGAATTGCGAGTCGAGGAGGCCTTAGGCTTGGAGGGAGTGCCGCTCCCCTGTAAGCCGGATTCTGTCCACTCCTTGCGGGGCTGGACGGCCATTTCTCTCACTCCGCCGAGGCGGAGCGCCCTGCTTGCGCAGGATGCGACTAATACCCGGGGATGAGCGGACGGGCAGTCCTTCCCCTGTTCTGTCTTGCACCACGCGGGGTTTGCCGAGCCGTTTGGGTTACCCCAAAACGCGGTGGGCTCTTACTCCACCATTTCAACCTTACCTGTGCCTCACTTGCGTGGGGCCATCGGCGGTATCCTTTCTGCTGCACTTTCCGTCCAGGTTCCTCGCGGTTCCTGTCCCTCACTTTCATGAGGCGCGTTGCCCTGTGGTGTCCGGACTTTCCTCAGCCTTGCTTGCGCAACACTGCGACCGTCTAGGGAGCGGCACTCACAAGATGCACCCGTCGCCACGATTTTCAAACTAAAAATCAATCCGGGCAGGGCGGAAATCGGAGAAGCGCGGATGGGCTCGCCCCCGAGACGTGCTCAGGCTTTGGCGGAGTATGAGGCGAGAAGGGCTTCTGCCTTCGTGGGGGCTACAGCTTCGTGGAAATCGTCATTCACCATGCAGACAGGTGCGCTGCCGCACGAGGCGAGGCATTCGGCGAACTCGACCGAGAATTTGCCACAAGGTGAGACGGAGATCGGATGGTGGTGAGAATCGCTGGCGCTGCGGTCGATTCCCGTGAGTTCGCAGAGGCGATCCATGAGTTCGTAGCTCCCGCCCATGGCGCAGGAGAGCGTGCGGCAGACGCGGATATGGAACTTACCGGGGGCCGATTGGCGAAATCCTGGGTAGAAGCTCACCACCTCGAGCACCTTGATGGGTTCAATCGACAGCTTTGCAGCGACCCATTCGATCGAAGGAGCGGAGATGTAACCGAAATGATGTTGGACGATGTGGAGGAGCGGCAGCGTCGCGGCGCGCTTGCTTTCTGGGTAGTGCGAGATCCGTTCGTCGGCCTCGGCCTCAAGCGCTTGGCTGACCGCGAAGGGCGGATAGAACGGGCTTCCGGGTGTCTCGTGAGAGGCGACGGATTCTTCGAGCGTGTGGTGGGACATCGGTGAATGAGGTGAAGAGGATTGATCCGTTAGATATCGAGAAGATCCTTAGCGATCGCACTCGCCCATGACGAAGTCGAGCGAGCCGAGGATGGCAGGGATGTCTGAGACCATGTGGCCGGGAAGGAGGCTGGAAGTGATCGAGAGGTTGCAGAACGAGGGGCTGCGGATTTTGAGACGGTAGGGAACGCCGCCGCCCTTTGAGTGGATGAAGAATCCGAGTTCTCCCTTGGGGTTCTCGGCGGCGAAATAGACCTCGCCGGCGGGTGCGTTGATGCCCTGGGTGGAGATGATGAAGTGATGAATGAGTTCTTCCATCGACATCGCCACGCGCTCCTTGTCGGGCAGCATGCTTTTAGAATCCGCGAGATTCACGGGCCCCTCGGGCATGGTGTCGAGGACCTGGCGGCAAATCCGGATCGCTTGCCGCATTTCCTCCATCCGGCACTGGTAGCGTGAGTAGCAGTCTCCTTCGTCGGCGATGGGCACATCGAAATCGTATTTTTCATAGCCGAGGTAAGGGCTATCCTTGCGGAGGTCGCGAGCGACGCCGGAGGCGCGGAGGTTCGGGCCGGTCATGCCCCAAGCGATGGCCGACTCGCGGCTGATCACGCCGACATCGACCATGCGGTCGAGGAAGATTTTGTTTTTATCGAGGAGCTTGGCGATTTCTTCGATCGTCACCGAGCATTCGTCGAGGAACTGGCGAACCGATGCTTCGAATCCGGCGGGCATGTCGCGGAGTTGGCCGCCGACGCGGGTGTATGAGGTGGTAAAGCGAGCGCCGGTGAGTTGTTCGCAGAGGTTGTAGACTTTTTCCCGTTCGGTGAACGTGTAGAGGAAAACGGTCATGGCACCCACGTCCATGGCGCAGACGCCGACGCCGAGCATGTGAGATGAGATCCGGGCGAGTTCGCAGCAAAGCACGCGAAGGGCTTGGCCACGGGGTGGCAGGGTCCAGCCCATCAGCTTTTCCACCGCGCAGGCATAGGCCACATTGTTTGCGAGCGGGGCGAGGTAATCCAAGCGGTCCGTGTATGGCACGAACTGATTGTAGTGCATGTTTTCAGCGATTTTCTCGTCACCCCGATGGAGGAATCCAACGTCGGGTATGGCGGAGTCGATGATTTCGCCATTCAATTCCAAGATCAGGCGGAGCACGCCGTGAGTGGCTGGATGGGATGGGCCCATGTTCAACACCATCCGCTCACCGACAAGATCGTCCGTCTCCGCGTGGTAGTGATCCGCAGCGCGCGCAGCACGTGCGATGTTGTCTGGGGCGTCGAATTCTTTGGTTGTGGTACTCATGCCGTTTTGCCGAGGAAATAAGCGCCCAAAGTGGGCAGTTTCGCAAGGGGTTTGTGAAAATTTTCACAAGCCGAGGGCTCGGACAATCCCTCGGGGTACGCTGGCTTGTGGGTGTGATCAACGTGACGCGTGGGATTTCGCGGTTTCGCGGTTGGTGGAAATTGATTTTTTTTGTGACGTTCGGGTGTTTCTGGGTTTATAAGTAGGTGATGCAGCGTCGCCTTTTGCTTTTGATCCCAGCCTTCGCGTTCGTGGCGTGGCTGGGGTATTGGCTTGCTGGCACGGCTGCGCCGCAGCGGCCTCCCGGGAATCAAGTCAATGATTCGAGTGCGAAGCCTCGGCGGACCGTCATGGACGACGAGCCGATGCCGACGTTTCGCCGAGGTGAGCGAGAGGCCAAGTTTCGGGGCGACGGTGAGGCAATGCTGGAGGGCGCGTTGCCGGGGGAGCGAATTTTGGTTTTCAAGGATCGGAAGGCGCTTGAGGATTTCTTGAAGCGGGCGGGAGACTCTGTGCGGGTGATGGGGCGGATCGATGCGCTCAATGCCCTGCGGGTTGGATTTTCAAATTACGATGATCTGGCGGGATTGCTCGATGGGAGCGAGCAGGCGTCTTTCGTTTTTCCGGTGGATGTTCCGGTTCCCAAAGATGGGACGGTTCAGCCGGGTGCCGTGCCGTTGGGTGATCGGCTCCTGGCGTGGTTAGGGGTAAAGGGGGACAATAAGAATTGGGGAAATGGGGTTCGTATTGCTATTTTGGATACTGGGGTTGCTTATAGCAGCGCATTTTCTAGCAAGATTTATGCGATCAATCTAGTGGATCTCCCCGCTGATTTGTCACTGCAGAATGGTCACGGGACGGCGGTTGCGTCGATGATCATCGGGCGAGATTCCATGACGCCGGGCGTTGCGCCGGGGACGGAGCTAGTGATTTCCGTGCGGATCGCCAATGACCTTGGTCAGTCGGATAGCTTCATGCTGGCAAAGGGCATCATCGCCGCAGTGGATGTGGGTGCGCAGCTTATCAATATTTCCATGGCGAGTGTCGGCGACAGCGCGTTGGTTAGAAGTGCAATCGCATACGCGAGATCCGCAGGCGCGTTGATTGTCGCGGCGGCTGGCAACAACGGTCTCGATCGCGTCTCCTATCCGGCTGCGAACGAGGGGGTCATTGCGGTTGGATCAGTCGATGCACTGGGAAATCATCTGGATTTCTCGAACAGCGGGAGTCAGGTCGACGTCTCAGCGCCTGGGTATGGATTGAATGCGGCATGGACTGGCGATCAATTTGCGAGTGTGAGTGGGACATCGTTCAGCAGCCCCATCGTATTGGGGGCGATCGCTGCGGTGAAGAGTTGGCCGGGCAATGAGAAATTGACCATGCGGCAGGCGGCGGATGTGCTTTTTTCCTATTTGAACGACGGCGGTGCCGCGGGAACGGATCCGATGATTGGAAATGGAATGCCGGATCTAGGCCGAGTGTTGAATGCAAAGACTCCGGGGATTTATGATGCTGCGGTGGCTTCACAGCGGATCATTCCGCCAGATTCAGCAAACCCATACGGTCAGTTGGAAGTGCTCATCCAAAATCGCGGAACAGAGAATCTAGTGAATACTTCTGTTAGAATTTCGACTCCCTCCGGAGTGGTGGAATCCAACATCACGTCTCTCCCTGTCAATGCGGTTCGCGTGGTGACGGTTCCGATCACTCAGGTGAACCGTGCCGGCATGAATTTCGAATCGCAGGTTAGGTTGTCGGCGGGTCTGAGGGATGTGAAGCCATCCAATGACCGACGGGCTGAAACTTATGTTCCTGCGGGCGCTCCCTAATGGTTAGGTTTTGGTTTTGTGAGTTCTTGAGTGGCTTCGGTGCGATACTCCTCGAGGTGTTGGTTCCATCGTTGTTCGAGTTTCTTTACCTTGTCGGGATGTGCGGCAGCGACGTCGTGCGTCTCCGAACGGTCTGAGGTCAAGTCGTAGAGTTCCCATGGTGCGCTGTGGTTACGGACCAGTTTCCAATTTTCTTGGCGGATCGCCTTGTTGCTGTCGTGAAACCACCAGAAATCCTCATGTTTCACCGAGTCATCATGAGTGAAGGCATTCACTAGACTTTTCCCGGGAGATGGAGGCATCGGTTGGTCGCCGAAGGTCGCTGGCATTTGACTACCGCTCAGCTCGAGGATGGTGGGAGCGAGATCGATCAAGTGTCCTGGGTTTTTTCTCAATTCGCCGTGTGCGGCGAATCCGTTAGGCCAGTGAACGATGAGAGGCGTGGAAATGCCACCTTCATGAGTCCAGGATTTGTGCAAGCGGTGGGGGGTATTTGCCGCGCTTGCCCAGCCGGGGCCGAGACCGAGGAACGTTTTTGCGGAGCCAGGTGGAAGGCTTGGATCGTGGAGGTCGCCACGGATGATTTGTTCGGAACTGGCACCATTGTCAGAGACAAACAAGATCAGTGTGTCGTCCAGTTTGCCGGATTTTTTGATTTGTTCGATCACTCGGCCGATCTCGATGTCCATCCGATGGATCATCGCTGCGTGGATGGCCATCTTGAGGGGTTGGAATTTTTTTTGTTCGGGTGAGAGGGTGTCCCATGGCACCGCGCGGCCCACCTCGCCGGGGCCGATTTTTTCGAGAAGTTGCTGAGGCGTTGGGTTGTAGCTTGGCCAAACCGCTGAATCCAATGGCGGCAGGGGGCCATCCACCAAGCCCAGTTGTTTCATTTTCGCGTAGCGTTCTTGGCGCAGGGCATCCCAGCCCGCGAGGTAGCGGTTGCGATAAATTGCGATGTCTTCGGGCAGTGCTTGAAGTGGGAAGTGCGGCGCGGTGAATGCGAGATAGAGGAAAAACGGTTGATTCGCGTGCTCGGATTGGTGACCTACCAGCATGTCAATCGCGTGCTGGGCGATCGCGGTGGTTGAGTAGTAACCCGTGCCGAGTTGAACTGGTGGCAGTGGTTTGTCATCCAGCGTGTGTTGCTGGGGATTGAAGTAGTGGTCGTGGTCGTCGAGCGAATACGAGTGGTCGAATCCGTTTTTAAGGGGCTCTCCATCGACGTGCCATTTGCCCGAATGATACGACTGGTAACCGAGTGGGTGGAGGTATTCTGGAAGCAACTTTGCCCATGCGGGGCGGTTGGCGAAGTTGCCGCTCTTGACGCCGGGAAGCGTGTCGCGGCGAACTTGTTGGGCGTAGTAACCTGTTAGAATCGCAGCTCGTGATGGCCAACAACGGGCGGTGTTGTAGAACTGGCTGAAGCGGAGGCCACTGGCTGCGAGTTGATCGAGGTTCGGGGTTTGAATCTCACTGCCGTAGCAGCCAAGGTCAGAGTAGCCGAGGTCGTCGGCAACGATCACGACGACATTCGGTTTTTTGGTGGGACTCTCCGCATTGGTGTACGGGGCGATGGATAGACCCATGGTAGCGATGAATACCGTGGGTTTTGCGACGAGGCGTGTGAGGCTGAAAATCATGGTTTTGCTTTGGCGGATTTCTTGTGTGGGGCGGACGGCTCGGGTCCGTCGGAGTCGCCGGTGGATGCTCCCCAAAGTGGCTTGGCGAGGGTGGCGCTCCACTCATTCCATTTCAATTGGAGTTCCTTCAGTTTTTCGGGTTGTTCGCTGGCGAGGTCGTGGCTTTCAGCAATATCCTCGCTGAGATGATAGAGTCTCGGTGGGGTGGGCGGTTGGTCGCGGCCGGTGCGGGTATCTGCATTTTGATCGTAGCGGACCAGTTTGTAGTCGTTGACACGAATCGCCATTTGTCCGCCAAGGCGCCAGAAGAGTGCATCGTGAGGTGATCCCGTTTTTTCTCCTGTTAGGAATGGTATTAGATTGATGCCGTCGAGCTTCCAAGCCGGTTTGGGATCCACCCCCGCGGCACAGAGCGCGGTGGTATTGAGGTCAAGTTGGATTGCGGGTTGGTCGTAGGTCTTTGGGGTCAATTTGCCTTTCCATGAGATCAAGAAGGGGACGCGAATCCCTCCTTCTAGGGTGGTTCTCTTGGAGCCGCGAAGCGGTGCATTTGAAGAAGCATTGATGGTGGTGCCGGGCATGGTGGGGCCGCCATTGTCGCTGATGAAACAGATGAGCGTGTTTTCATCCTGGCCGGAATCTGCCAACGATTGGCGCACTTTTCCGATGGCCTCATCGAGTGCAATCATCATCGCGGCATACTTGCGCCGCTCTGGATTGGCGATCCCGGTGACTTTGGCGAGGCGTTCGGCAGTGGCTTGGAGGGGGGTGTGGACTGCGTTGAATGCGAGGTAGAGAAACCATGGGTTGCCCTTTTGTTTGGTGATAAACACCGCCGATTCTCTTGCAAAAGCATCGGTGGTGTAATCGAGGGTTTCCTCAGGCATTGTGCCGCGAAGCATTCCTTTGTAATCGGTGTAGCTGTGTTCTCCACCAATGAAGCCGTAGAAGTCGTCGAAGCCTCGCTTCTGTGGTAGCATCGCTGGAAGTCCGCCCAAATGCCATTTCCCGACGAGTCCGGTGTGATAGCCGACGGCTTTGAGGCGGTCTGCTAAGGTTGTCTCGGTAAGCGGTAGTCCACTCGCGCCTCCGACGACGTTGAATTCATGACCGAAGCGTTGCTGGTAGCGGCCTGTGAGAAGTCCAGCGCGCGTTGGTGAGCAATAGGGGCCACTGACATAGCCATTGGTGAATCTAACACTGGCTGCTGCGAGAGAGTCGAGGTTTGGAGTGGCGATGTCCTTGCAACCTTGGAAGCCAGCGTCAGCATACCCCATGTCGTCGGCGACGATGAAGAGGATGTTGGGACGCGCGGTTGGGGAAGCTGCATGGACGGCGTGAGTGCCGCCGACGAGTGTGGCAATGATTGCAACATAACGATAGTGCATGGCGAATGATGGTTGAGTTTGGCTTTCGATCGCGTGGTGAACACCCATGAGGCGCACCATCTAGGGGTTAGGGTAGGGCGTATTCAATGTGACCTCATGCGTGCGGCGTGGCGAGACCGGCTCAATGCGTTGACTCCGTGGTTTGCAGCGGTTCGTGGCCTGGTAAAAAGAGTCCGGATGGCTTTTTCACCCGTCCTGAGGGTCGGACACCGGGGCCAAGTTGCTTTTTCCCGAGGTCGGCGTCCATTTGATCGATGAATCGCTGCAAGCGCTCCACCACTTCTGGGTGTTGAGTGGCAACGTCTGTTTGTTCGCTGATGTCATTTGCGAGATTATAAAGAACCGGTGGGGTATTTGTTTCCTGGGCGGGCGCTTTTTTTGTCGGGCCGGCGCGGTTGGTGATTGAGAGCTTCCAAGGGCCGCTGCGTACTGCCTCGATCCGGTTTCCGTTGAAGTAGAAATGGGCTTCTCGAGGAGATTCTTGAGACTTACCTCGCAGGATCGGGGTGATGTCCTTGCCGTCGATCTTCACGTTTTTGGGCAATTCTGCGCCGCCAAGTTTGGCGAATGTTGGTAGTAGGTCGATGTTTCCAACGGCAGCATCACACGCGGTGTTTGGTTGGATCATTTTCGGCCACCACGCGATCGTGGGTTCGCGCATCCCACCTTCAAGCGTGGTGAATTTGCCGCCGCGCAGAGGGCCTGCCGAACCACTGCGCTCGCCGAGACCAAGCCATGGGCCATTGTCACTCGTAAAGATCACTAGAGTATTTTCCGCTAACTTTAGTTCGTGTAAGGTATCAAGGATCCGGCCGACACTCCAATCGACCTCATCGACCCAGTCGTAGTAGATTCCGCTCCCCGAGTGGCCTTTAAAGTTTGCTCCTGCATGAATCGGGATGTGAACCGCCGTGTGTGGAAGATAGAGGAAGAAGGGCTTTGTTTGGTTTTTGCGGATGAATAAGATCGCTTCGTCGGTGTAGCGTTCGGTGAGCTTATCTTGCGCTGCTGCGTCGATGATCTCGATAACTTTTTCATCGCGGACGAGGGGGAGTGGTGGATTTTTTCCTGATTTTGCGCCTTCTTCGCTGCCGCCCATGTCATTCGAGTAGGGTAGTCCGAAGTAGTGATCGAAGCCATGGCGGGTTGGAAGAAATTCGAGTTGGTCGCCGACATGCCATTTACCGATGCAGATGGTGGCGTAGCCGGATGATTTCATCAATTCAGCAACCGTGTGTTCCTTCGGGTTCAAGCCGATTGCGGATTTTGGGTGGATCACCTCGGGGAGTGAGACACGCTTGGCATAGCAGCCGGTGAGAACTTGCGCTCTTGAGGGAGTGCAAACGGGTGCTGCATAAAACGATGTGAGTTTCATGCCCTCGCGAGCCATCCGATCCAAATTCGGCGTGTGGCATTTGGTCGAACCGAATGGGCCGATGTCACCGTAACCCAAGTCATCCATAAAAATTAGGATGATGTTAGGCTTTTGATCAGGCTTCGGTTCAGCGCCGCGAAGGGGAGTGATGCTGGTTAGGATCGAGGTCGCAATGAGCGCAAGGGATGATCGATTCATGGCTTTTGGGTTTTGAGTTTTTTCTCCGTGGGCGGAGTCCAGTTGGCTGGTTTTGGGTTGGGTGTTGTTAGAGGTGCATGGTCACCATACGAGGTCATCGCTTTTTCGAGCGATTGCGTCAGGGTTACGACTTGTGCTGCGTGCTCTGACATTTCTGCTAGATCATGCATTTCGTGTGGGTCCGAGGCGAGGTCGAAGAGTTGGACTTTATTGATGAGTGGATAACGGATGAGTTTCCAGCGGTCGTCACGCACGGCACGTTGGCAGTTGCGGTATGCTGTGTAGAGCGTATTGCGCAACTTGGTTGATTTTCCTGTTAGGATAGGGACGATGCTTTTTCCCTCGACGCCGTCGGGTGCCTTGGTGCCTGCTAGATCGGTGAGGGTGGGAAAGAGATCCATGAGGTAGATCAGTGCATCGCTTTTCCCCTTGGAAATTCCAGGCCCAGCGATCACGCAGGGGACGTGCATTCCGCCGAACTCATAGAGGTTTTGTTTTCCAAAGAGCCCGTGTTCACCGAGGGAAAGTCCGTTGTCGCCGGTGAAGACGATGATGGTGTTATCCCATTCGCCGCTGGCTTTGAGTTGCTCGAAGATGCGGCCGACATGGTAGTCGAGACCGGTGACGCAGGAATCGTAGTCGGCGATTTGTTGTTTGGTGTCAGCTTCGGTGCGTGGCCATGGGGCAAGTTTTTCGTCGCGCACTGTCATTTCGCCATTGTCGAATGGATGCACTGGCATGAAAGCAGCGGGAAGCGTGATTTTCGCAGCGTTGTAAAGTTGGTGGAACCGTGGTTCGGCCGAGCGTGGATCGTGTGGAACTGGGGGTGCGAGGTAGATATAAAATGGTTTTCGCGCCGAATTGGCGTTGCGTGATTTTAGGAAATCTATGGTGCGGTCTGCGAGACGCTCGCTGCAGTGGGCGCGATCATTTTGCGGGGTGGGTCCTGAGGCGTCATCGATGATGCTCGTTTGGAACTCGCGGAGGCCGGCAGGGAAGCCATTGCCCGCCTTGCCCATGTGCCAAGTTTGGTATCCGGCGGCTTGCATCACTCGAGGGAGAAACGTCTGGGGATTGCTCGCCATGGGCGACGCGCCCGGTGCTTTAGGGATGCGTAGCCATGACCGGCCGGTGAGCATCATGGTTCGGCTTGGGGTGCAAACTGCGCCAATCATTGAACCCATCGTGTAGCAGTGGTTGAACGTCATACCATGTTCGACGAGCCAATCAAGGTTTGGGGTTTGCAAGATCGAGTTTCCCAGCGCGTGAAGGCCATCGGCCCGGTGGTCATCGGCGTGGATGTGAAGGATGTTAGGTTGTTTCGGCAACGTGTCGGCGTAGCCGCTTGGCACCGCAGTTGCGGCAATCAAAGTGATGCTGATTTGTCGAAGGATGCACCGCATGAGATCTATTTTTTGTTAGGCTTTTGGTTGGGCTTTTTGTTGGAGGCCTTTTCGTCTTGGGTTAAGTTGATTGGTACGTCGTTGGATTGTTTGGGGCCAGGAGCGCTACGGCCATCGCTAACGTATTGTTCTAACAGAGAACGAAGTCGAGTCACGATCTCGGGGTGCTCTGCTTGGACATTGTTATTTTCGGCGATATCAGTGCTGAGGTCATACAACTGCACGGGGGGCAGGTTTTGGGATCTCGCTGAATTTTCGTTAGGTTTCCCCCATCCGCCAGAACCGGCACACAGCTCGAGTTTCCATTGGTCTTGTCGAATCGCAAAGCGGCCGTTGACGCTGTGGTGGACGATTGCTGGGCGGGTTTGGGATTTCGTTTTTCCGAGAAGGTGTGGCAGGATACTCACGCTGTCCTCGCCCGCATTGGCGGGAAGTTTGCTGCCGAGGAGTTCCGCGCAGGTCGCTATGAGGTCGGTGTGGCAGATGGTTTGTGAGCACTGCGAACCGGGTTTGATTTTGCTCGGCCAGCGAACGAAGAATGGCACGCGATGGCCGCCGTCCCAGATGTCGCTTTTGTAGCCACGGAATTGTGCACTCGCGAAGTGGCCTTGAGCTTCCAGTTGGCTGGTGGGAGCGACGGGTGAGCATCCGTTATCGCTGGTCATGATGATCAGTGTGTCGTTGGCGATGCCTGCTTGATCGACTGCTGCTAGAACTTGACCTACGGCCCAGTCCGTTTCCATCACAAAGTCGCCATAGTCACCGAGGCCGCTTTTGCCTTTCCATTCCTTGCTGGGGAGGATGGGATCGTGAGGTGAGTTTAGTGGGAGGTAGAGAAAGAGCGGTGGGGACGACGTTGTTTGTTTGGCGATGCGATCGGTGCTGTGTTTGATGAGGAGAGGTAGCATCTCGATGGGGTCGACGAGTTGCGTGACACGGTCGTTTTCGAAAACTGAGCGCATCATGCGTGCGTGGTGGAATCCAAAGAATTCATCGAATCCTCGAGTCGTGGGTCCGTCGTGGGTGATGGCGCCGAGTGGTGCCCCCATCAGTTGCTTTTCGTTAGATACAACGCTTGAGCCGACCGCATGGCCAGATTTGTCGGCTCCATCGATGGTAAACCCGAGGTGCCATTTGCCAATGCAGGCCGTTTGGTAACCATTTTGTTTAAGTAAACTTGGAACGGTTAGGCGGTCAGCGGCGATGAGGGGCTCAACGTAGCCGTCGAGTACATTGCTTTGTAGGCGGGTTCGCCAAGCATAACGGCCTGTGAGCAGGCCGTAGCGTGTCGGGGTGCAGACGGATGAATTGCTGTGGGCATCGGTGAAAGTCATTCCTTGCGATGCCAGCTTGTCGAGGTGGGGAGTTTTGATTTTTCCGCGTTGGGGATTGAGGCATTGCACGTCGCCGTATCCGAGGTCGTCCGCGAGGATATAAATGATGTTAGGTTTGAGAGGAGATGGGCTTGCGAGAGCGCCGAGGCAGCTCAGCGAGGTGATTGCTGCAATGATGGAAATGGTTCGTTTCATGGGTTTTACGACGAAAGGATTGGCTCGAGGCCGGGCAACAAGGCATGCCACAGTGGTCTGATACGGTGGCCCGGGGCAATTCTTACTCGATTTGATCGAATTTGGTTAGGAGATGGGGCTTTTTGAGCCGGGTTTGAAACGGTTTTTGCGTTGTTTGCATGATTTGATGGATCTTTCTGGCCCTGATTCTGCGGTGGGGCTAGGGTTCGCCGCATGGACGCCCTGATCCGCCATTTAGAAGAAAAGCAAGAATTGGCCCCGGCGCAGGTTGAGGCCGCAGCCGAGCAGCTATTAGATCCGGGCCTATCCGACGAGAAAAAAGTGCGTCTCCTCGAGGCTTTGGCGGTGAAGGGTGAGACCCCTGCGGAAATTGCGGGATTCGTCGAAGTTTTCCTTCAGCATGCGGTGGATCCTCGCTTGGGTGGGCTTGAGTTCGATGGGCCGACCTTAGATGTTTGTGGCACTGGGGGAGATCAGCTTGATCTTTTCAATGTCTCGACCACTGCCATGTTCATTGCAGCGGCAGCGGGCGCGGTGGTCGTGAAGCATGGGAATCGTGGGATCACCTCGAAAAGCGGCGGAGCGGATGTCTTGGAGGCCCTTGGAGTGCGCATCGACCTCAGTGTCGATCAATTTCGGAGTGGTGTTGAAATGGCTGGGCTCGGTTTTATGTTTGCGCCGAACTATCACCCGGCATTCAAGGCGGTCATGGCTGCTAGAAAATCTCTTGCGGCTCGTGGGGTGAAGACCCTTTTCAATCTAATCGGTCCTTTGCTCAATCCAGCGAAGCCCCAATGCCAGCTCGTTGGGGTTTTCTCGAACGAGCTGTGTCCGGTTTTCGCTGAGATTCTTGAGCGGCTTGGTCGGCAGAATGCGTGGGTGGTTCATGGGACCACCGCCGATGGCCGCTCGGTTGATGAGGTGAGTCTCATGGGACCCACGCGGGCCGTCAAAGGTGGCGCAGCGCAGGCTCGCGTGGAGGTTGAGGTGGTGCCAGGTGATTTCGGGCTGGCGCTTTGTGAGGTGAATGATCTCCAAGGAGGCGATGCCCAACAAAATGCCTTGATCCTAACTGATATTTTGTCGGGGCGTGAAACTGGGCCAAAGTGTGACATGGTGTTGATCAATGCCGGC
Organism: Akkermansiaceae bacterium; assembly: GCA_026461385.1. Lineage (GTDB taxonomy): Bacteria > Verrucomicrobiota > Verrucomicrobiia > Verrucomicrobiales > Akkermansiaceae > Luteolibacter. The sequence goes on along the minus strand of JAPJNB010000082.1, from coordinate 13,884 downwards.
GCGGCGATTGCCTGTGCGGGTCTCGCGAACGACATCTCGCAAGGAATCGAGATTTCACGTGAAATGATCGCGAGCGGTGCGGCATTGAATCGCCTGAAACTGATGCAAAAGGCATCGCGATCGACAACGTGAGACGCCACCAGTTTTGAATGGCATGAGATCGAATCGATGAAGGTCATTTTTCGCATCAATTACCGCACGGTTCCCGGTCAATCGGTGTGGATCAGGTATTCGACACAGGTGGGTGGTGTGGATCGGTATTTGGAGCTTCACTGGCTGAACGAGTCGCAGTGGGAGGGTGCGATCGAGGTTGATGAGACGGGTCGATTGTTGATCGAGTACCTCTATCAGATGAGGCAGAAATCGAATGGCGTAGCGCTCGACGAGTGGCATGGGCCGAGGGTCGTCGATATTGATCTAACAAAAAACCAGGTGGTTATGTTAATTGATACTTGGTGTTCAGCGGGCACCGTGGATTATAGTTTTGAGACCCAAGCATTTTTCGCAACGCATTCGCCGCATGGTGGTTTTCAAAATGTGGATCGGCCGCCTCGGGCAAACCATACTTTTCGGCTAAGGATGGCTGCGGTTCCCGTGGGCTTGGCTCCTTGCTTGTTAGGGAGTGTCCGGGAGCTGGGTCAATGGGATCGCGATGCGGCGGTGCCATTGGTCGAAGTGGCGCCGAATCTCTGGGAAGCCAGCCTTGATTTGCCAAATGGCCGAGAGATCGAGTACAAGTATGGTTTGAGCGAGCCAGGTTCGAGCCGCGTCATCAGCCTAGAAGAGTATTCTAACAGAATTTTGATTGCGCATGTTTTTGGGGAGTTTCAATGGACGCAGGTGAATGATGAAGCATACGCGCGTGATCCAGCGACATTGTTTCGCGGTGCTGGGGTGGCGATTCCGGTGTTTTCGTTGCGCAGCGATGAAGGTCTCGGGGTGGGCGAGTTCGCGGATCTTAAAGGACTGGCAGATTGGGCCAAGACCGTTGGTCTGAAGCTCATTCAGATTTTGCCGATCAACGACACGACCTCGTCATGGGACTGGACGGATTCCTATCCGTATTCGGCCATCAGCGTGTTTGCGCTGCATCCGATTTATTTGCGGATCGACCAACTGAGTGTTGTGGTTCCTCAAGACGTTTTGCAGCAGATCGATGAAATACGTGCGGGGCTCAATTTGTTAGAAAAAGTTGATTACGAGCAAGTGATGCGTTTGAAAGCACGATTGACGCGTGAGATTTACCGGGTCAACTCGGCCGAGATTCGGGGAAGATCTGAATTTTGTGATTTTCTAGCAGATAACTTTGATTGGGTTGTTCCGTATGCGGCTTTTTGTGTGTTGCGCGACGTGTATGGCACTGCCGATTTTGGGCAGTGGGATAGGTGGGCGGTTTATGAGCGTGGGCGGGTTGAGGCGATGTTGGGTGAGGGGCATGAGCGTTCGAACGAAATCTTCTATCACCTTTGGCTGCAATTTGAGCTCGATCGGCAGTTGGATGATGCGGTGGAGTATCTTCATGCGTGTGGGCTTGCGCTGAAGGGTGATCTGCCGATTGGGATTGATCGTCAATCGGTCGAGGCGTGGTCCGCCCCTCATTTATTCAAGATGGATGCTCAGGCGGGTGCACCGCCGGATGCCTTTGCGGTCAAGGGTCAGAACTGGGGATTTCCCACCTACGACTGGGAGATCATGCGGCGAGATGGCTATGCTTGGTGGCGAGCAAGGTTTGCGCGGTTGAGTCGGTACTTTGATGCTTATCGGATCGATCACATTCTTGGATTTTTTCGGATTTGGCAGGTTCCATCCGAACAGGTCGAAGGCATCATGGGCTATTTTGATCCGGCGCTACCGATTTCAATTGTGGAAATTCGTGAGCGAGGGATTCCTTTTGAGCTTGAGCGATACTGCAAACCCTATGTTCGTGATGCTTGTTTGTTAGAGCGCTTTGGGGATCGGGCAAGTGAGTTAAAAGAGCGCTTTTTTCGCGAGGTGAGTGACGGAGTGTACGAGCTTTTGGATGCGTTTTCTACGCAGCGTCGAGTGGTTGATTGTTTTAGGGATCGTCCGGATGAAATCGAGATCCAACAAGGTTTATTGGACTGCGTGAGCGAGGTGCTGTTTTTGGAGGTCGAGGGATCGGATGGAGCGTTTTTTCACCCGCGTTGTTTGATGCAGATGACGCGTTCCTTTCAAGCATTAGACGTGGAAGTCCGTCAGCGGGTTGAGGATCTATACAACGACTACTTCTATCGGCGTCAGGAGGATTTCTGGCAGGCGCGAGGTTACGAAAAGTTGCCGTTGATGCGCCGAGCCAGTCCCATGCTGCTTTGCGGTGAGGATTTGGGAATGGTGCCAGCCTGTGTGCCGGGGGTTTTGAAAGAGCTTGGAATTCTTTCGTTAGAGATTCAGCGAATGCCGAAATCTAGCCAGACTGAGTTCGTGGATTTGCGGAATGTGCCTTACATGAGTGTGGTGAGTCCATCGACTCATGACATGCCGACCTTGAGGGCATGGTGGAGGGAGGATCCCGCGGTGGTGGCGAGATTCGTGCGCGAGTCATTTGGGAGCATGTCTGCTGAGACCGAGCTTTCGGGTGAGATTGCCAGCGAGATCCTCAAACAGCATTTGGGGTCTCCAGCGATGTGGGTGGTTTTCCCGTTGCAGGACTTGTTGGCGATCGACGAGGGGCTGCGTCACCCAGATCCAGAGGCTGAGAGGATCAATGTTCCGGCGATCATGCCGTTTTATTGGCGTTATCGGGTGCATCTGGGCTTGGGTGAACTTCAGGGCGCTGAGGAGTTCAATCGTCGTGTGGGGCGGTTGATCGTTGATGCGGGGCGGTGAAGTGGCTGTGAATGGAATTTTTTCGCGACGATGCCTTGACCCCGTGTGGCGTCGGGGAATAGGGTCCGCGCGGTTCTCTGTGTCAGCGCAAGACTCCAGTCGTCATCATGAATATCCACGAATACCAAGCCAAAGAGCTTTTCGACCGTTTCCAAGTTCCAAGTCCGAAGGGGGCTGTTGCCAGTTCGCCAGAGGAAGCCGCTGCGGCAGCCCGCCAGTTCAGCGGTGCCAAGTTGGTGATCAAGGCCCAAGTTCACGCGGGTGGTCGGGGCAAGGGTCATTTCACCAATGGTTTCCAGGGTGGCGTTCATTTGATCGAGTCGCCCGAGCAGGCCGCTGAATTTGCTGAAAAGATGCTCAATCAGACCTTGGTGACCGTGCAGACCGGTGAGGCTGGAAAACTGGTGAGCAAGGTGATGGTCGCCGAGGCGGTTGACATCACCCACGAGTATTACCTCGCGATTTTGATGGATCGTGCGACGTGCCGTCCTGTCATTGTGGTTTCCACGGCAGGTGGCATGAGCATTGAAGACGTCGCGCACAACACGCCAGAGAAGATCGTTCGGCAGTTTGTTCATCCGCTGTTAGGGCTTCAGGCCTACGAGGTGCGCAAGCTCACGGAGGCACTCGGAATGACGGGTGACATCGCGAAGCAGTTCGCAAAGCTTCTCGGAAATCTCTACAAACTTTTCATTTCCTGCGACTGCGCAATGTTAGAGATCAACCCGCTGGTCACGACTCCCGATGGTCGGGTCCTCGCGCTCGATGCCAAGTTTGGTTTCGATGACAACGCGCTCTACCGTCATCCTGATATCGTCGCGATGCGTGACAAGACCGAGGAAGATCCTCGTGAGGTGGCGGCGTCCGAGTATGACCTCAACTACATCGGTCTGGATGGAAATATCGCCTGTCTTGTGAATGGAGCGGGCTTGGCCATGGCGACCATGGACATCATCAAACATTATGGTGGTGACCCGGCGAACTTCCTTGATGTCGGGGGCGGTGCTTCAAAAGAGCAGGTCACGGCGGCCTTCAAGATCATTTTGGGTGATCCGAATGTGAAGGGGATTCTCATCAACATCTTTGGTGGGATCATGGATTGCAACATCATCGCTGAGGGCGTGATTGCGGCAGCCAAGGAGACAGGGTTGCCGATTCCGTTGGTCGTCCGGCTCGAGGGTAACAACGTCGAGATGGGCAAGGCCACCCTTGCCGCGTCTGGACTCGACATCGTCGCCGCCGACGACATGTCCGATGCCGCCCGCAAGATTGTCGCGGCTGTTCAATAACTTTTCATCGATCGCTAAACACTATTTCCCATGTCCATCCTCATTGACGAAAACACCAAACTCCTGATTCAGGGGATCACCGGCAGCTTCGGCGCACGTCATGCATCGCTTTCGCTTGCGTACGGCACCAAGGTCGTTGCGGGCGTGACTCCGGGTAAAGGCGGTCAGAAATTTGAGAACGTTGTGCCGATTTTCGACACCGTTAGCCATGCCGTGAACGAGACGGGTGCCACGGCCACGGCCATCTTTGTGCCACCGCCATTTGCGGCCGATGCGATTCTGGAAGCGGCGGATGCTGGCATGGAATTGATCGTTTGCATCACCGAGGGCATTCCGGTGATGGACATGATGCGGGTGAAAGAGGCCTTGCGTGGGTCGAAGTCCCGGCTTGTCGGGCCGAATTGCCCGGGCATTGTGACTCCTGGCCACGGGGAGAAATCTCATGGGGGCTGCCGGATCGGCATTGCCCCGGGGTACATCCACAAGCGTGGAAATGTCGGCGTGGTTTCTCGGTCAGGGACCTTGACCTACGAAGCTGTGTTTCAGTTGACGCAGCTCGGGTACGGCCAGAGCACCTGTGTCGGCATCGGTGGCGATCCCATCAATGGAACGAACCATCAAGAGGTTCTGGAAATGTTCAACAACGATCCCGAGACCGAGGCGATCATCATGATCGGTGAGATCGGTGGCACGGCTGAGGTCGATGCCGCGCGGTGGGCGAAGGCTCATTGCAAAAAGCCGATTGCCGGATTTATTGCGGGTGCGACTGCACCTCCGGGGCGCCGGATGGGCCACGCCGGTGCGATCGTCGGTGGCGAGGAAGACACGGCGCAAGCCAAGAAGCGGATTCTCGCGGAGTGCGGCATCGCAGTGGCAGAGACGCCAGCAGAGATGGCCACTACCTTGCTTGCTCGCTGGGGTAAATAAGTCAAAGATGCCGATTTTTCCTCCGAGCCGAATGCATCGTCGCGGCGTGGGGGGCGCTCAGGGCTTGCTTGCCGGGTCAAGGACTCAGCTAGAGAGGTTGAATGCCTTCTGGTGGAGGAGTTCGAGGTCTGCGCTGGGGGCGGGTGTCGGGTCGGGGTAGTCGAAAATTCTGCCTTCGAAGTTTCGCAGCGTGACTCTGCCGGTGCTGGTATCGACGAGGTAGTTCGGGTTGATCGGGATTTTTCCGCCGCCCCCGGGACCATCGATGACAAACTGTGGGATTGCGTATCCGGTCGTGTGGCCGCGTAAGCTCTCGATGATCGCGACGCCCTCGGCGACGGATGTTCGGAGGTGGGACGATCCTGTGATGAGGTCGCACTGATAGAGATAGTAGGGGCGGACCCGGCACATCAGAAGCTTATGGACCAGCGCTTTTTGGACATCGACGCTGTCGTTGACGCCGCGGAGGAGCACGCTTTGGTTGCCGAGGGGGATTCCAGCATCTGCGAGGCGGCCGAGGGCGTCGCGGACCTCAGAGGTTAGTTCGCGCGGGTGGTTCGTGTGGATCGAAATGAAGAGGGGGTGGTGTTTTTTGAGCATCTCGCAAAGCCTTGGGGTGATCCGTTGCGGGAGGAAAATCGGGATGCGTGAACCGATGCGGAGGAACTGGAGGTGCGGGATCGACCTGAGGCGGGTGAGGATTTTATCAAGGCGCTCGTCGGAGAAGAGGAGTGGATCACCGCCGGAGAGTAGCACGTCGCGGATTTCCGTGTGTTTCTCAAGATATTGGAAGGCAGGCTCCCACTGGGTTTCGAGATGTTGTTCGCCGACTCCCGAGACCACGCGTGAGCGGGTGCAGTACCGGCAGTAGGATGCGCAGCGGTCGGTGACGAGGAAAAGCACGCGGTCTGGGTAGCGGTGGACCAGCCCGGGCACTGGCATGTGTGAGTCTTCTCCACAGGGGTCGGCCATCTCCTCAGGAGCGTTCCAAGCCTCTTCAATCCGCGGAATCACCTGACGGCGAATTGGGCAATTCGGGTCGTCGCGGTCGATCAAATTGAAAAAATGCGGGGTGATCGACATCGCAAGCTTGGTTCCAGCGAGAATGACCCCTGCGCGTTCTTCGTCGGTCAGGTTGAGACGTAAATCGAGGTCTGCAAGTGAGCTGACTCGATTTTTGAGTTGCCAGCGGTGATCGTTCCAGTCGTCCGCTGCCTCGTCCGGCCAGTACCCTGGGGTGTGGGAGGTGAATTCGGGGTCGAGGTCGTTCGGATGCATGGAGGATGTTTTTTTGCGCGATTTGCGGTGTGCTTTTGAAGAGGAGATTTTGAACCACATCTCGCGATGTGCAAACAAGAATGTGCGCAAAGTGCCGTTAGTTCGCCGAGCAGCGGCGGATCAATTCGATGAGGCGCCCAGATGCGGCCGCGACCGTAGGGGCGAAGGGAAGGTGGTCATCGTTTTCATCAGGCTTGAGAGGCCCGCGGGTGGCCACGCGGACGGCGGGGAGATTCATGTTGAAAAGCCTTGTGGAAAGACCGTTGTCACTGGCTTGCGCTGCCTCTGTCCCATAAGCGGTGCCGAGGCCTTGAAGGTGGTTGAGTGGAGTGGCGGAGGCAGCGTTTGAGTTGATCCACAGGGATTCTCCGCTGCCCATGGCTTCCACGCAGAGGATGGTCGTGGGATTTTTGCTGGATTGGGCAAGTTCCACCAGCTTGGCGGCGGTTTCGGCCACTGGCGAATCGGGGTCATTCGCATGGGGTAGGAAGATGAAATGGATTGGCCGCTTTGGCTTGTCTCCGGCGAGTGCTTGGGCCGCAGCAAGGGTGGCGGCTAAACCGGTGGCGTTGGCTTCGGCTCCTCGCGAGCGTGGGCGACTGTCATAGCTGGTGGTCACCCATACTGCGGGATCCTGCGGGTTTCGTCCCGCCAGCGACACTTGGAGGATCGGCCAGTTTTTCGGGCCGGCGGTTTTTTGGACGATGTAGCCTGAATTCGACGGGCCTAACAAACCTTCGATCATCGAGGCCGTCCGTGAGAGATTGGCGGCTGCCGTGGTGGAGGATGGGTTCCTCTCGCCGATGACATTGACGATTTTTCTCAAGTCGTCTTCGAGCAGTAGCGTTGATACCGCCTGAGTGAAGCGCTGATCTTCGACGAGCGCCTTTTGTTTTTCTTGGTGGAAATAGTACCAGAGTGCCAGGCCGCCAGAGCTGATGAGCCACACGGGTAGCAGGACGAGCAGATATCTGACCCAGGGTGGGCGCTTTTTGGGTTGCTGTGTCATCGAGTGTCTCGGCTCGGCGTTTGATCTGTTAGATCATCATCGACTTCGACCTCGAGTCCCTTGCGCAGGCGTTGGGAAATCCATGGCCTAATGAAGCCATAAAGAAGAAAGATGCTGAAAAGTACCACTGGCATCACGTAGCGGAACTGCACGGTGGCGAAAACGAGCATCAGGGTGATGACGATCGCCCCGAAGGTTCCGCGAGTGTTGAAGCCGACTTTTTTGAAGCTTGGATAGCGGACGTCGCTGATCATGAGGAGAGAGAGGCCTAACATCGCGCCGGCGAGGATGTATTTCCATGGGCCGAGTTCGTGGTCATTCTGATAGAGATCGATGAGTAGAAATGTCAGCGACGCGATGAAACCCGCTGCCATCGGGATCGGTAAGCCTCGGAAGTCGCTTGAGTCGTTGGGTTTCTTGGGGATCGCGGCAAGGCAGTTGAATCGAGCCAAGCGCATGGCGCCGCAGACGAGATAGATGAGTGCGATCGCCCAGCCGATATTTCCGAGTGGGAAAAGCACTGCCTTCGAGAGGAGCATCGCCGGTGCCATGCCGAACGAGATGATGTCGGCGAGGGAATCAAACTCGCGACCGAATGGGGATTCTTGGCCGCCGAGGCGGGCCAGTCGACCATCGAGCAGGTCGAAGAGGCATGAGCCGAAAATGAGGAGGATGGCGTACTCGTAGTAGATTTTGGAAATTTCGTAATATTCCTTTGGGGGGAGTTTGGCGGTTCCGGTCATTTTTTGGACCTCGAACAGGCGGGCTTCGGTGATGCCTTTGAAAATCATCAGCACGGCGAAGAACCCGCATGCCAGATTCAGCGCTGTCATGAGGTTCGGCAGGAAATAAATTTTCGGTTCGTCTGGGTCGCGTTCCCTCGGCATGATGCGAGTTTATGGCATGGATTTCGTTTTGAAAACAGCGGAAAAATCCATGGGAAAGGGGTTGAGGGTAGTGGTTTGGCGGATTAGGCTGCGCTGCCGTCGGAGCATCGATTTTTCCAACCCACCAAACGCACCATGCACCCATCTGAACTATCATCATTCACCCCGATGAGCGCCATCCTTGAGACACTGCCGGGGGCGAGGCGTGCGTTATTTGCTCGGTATCACCTTGGGGGCTGCCAGAGTTGTGCCTTTTCCAACGAGGAAACTCTTGAGCAGCTTTGTGTGCGGTCGGAGCTCGCGGTGGATGAGGTTTTGGCGCATTTGCTGGCCAGTCATGAGCACGATTCGGCGATGTGGCTCGCGGGGGTGGATGCCGCGGGGCAGATGGAGGGGCTGCGGCTCGTTGACCTTCGGACGCGAGAGGAACACGAAGCGGTGGTCATTGCGGGCTCAGAGTTTTTCACTCAAGAGCTCCAGCAACAGCTTTTTGCGGGCGATCCAGCGACACGGATTTTGCTCTATGATCACAGCGGGAAAAATGTGCTCGACCAAGTTGCTTGGTTCCGAGGTCATGGATTGCACCAAACGTTTGGGCTCCTCGGCGGGATTGACGCATGGAGTCGGGAAGTTGACCCCTCGATCCAACGCTACCGCATCGAGATTGACTCACCAAATGACGGTTGAGCGGATCGTTTAAAACGGCGGCTCGTCATCGAAGTCGCCATCGTCTCGAAGATCTTGAAACGATGGCTCGCCGCCGGGTGACGAGGGAGTGGCTGACTTTTTCGAGGGGCTGGGGGAGCTTGCTCCAGCGGCTTGAAGTTTCCAGCAGGCGAGATTGACGTAATACTTGCCGTTGTACTCGTTGCCCCGGATGTCGAAGTTGACTTGAACGTCTTGGCCGATCTCGTAGTCATCGAGCACGGGGCATTTGTCCTTCACGACTTCAAATTTCAGGTCTTGCGGGTATTTGTCTGCAGCGGTCGTTACCACGAACTCGCGTTTGCTGAAGCCACTGGGGAAGGCTTGGGTGGAGCCGATCCATTTCAATTTTCCTGACGTTTCGTACATGAGTGAATCCTTTCAAAACGCCGGGCGATGTCAATCGTGCAGGATCTCCCGGGCGAAAGATGCGAGAGCGGCGGGGTAAATTTTGATCATGCTTGCTGCGGATCGGCGGAGCGACTTCCGGAGTTCGGAGGTCGCATTCTGGCGCTTGATGGTCTCAAGCGCGGCGAGAATCTCTGGCAGTGCTTGATCGAATGGGCGTGCTTCTGAGGGCTTGCGGTCCGTTAGCTCGATGAGGTGCCAACCGAGGTGGCTTTCGAGCAGGGTGGGTTGGTGAAGACCTAACAAGAAAACCGTTTGAGCCAAATCGGTGGGCAGGCGGTCGCGGGTCATCCAACCGAGTTCGCCGCCGGAATTTTGGGTTGCGGGATCCTCGCTGACTTCGCGGGCGAGTTGAGCGAAGTTTGTGCTGCCTGCGGAGAGCTTTTCGAGGGCGGTTGCAAGTGTCTTCCTTGCGACCTCTGGTGAATGATCGAGTGTCGGGATGAATAGGTGGCGGACCTCAACCCGCTCGGGGATGGTCATCGATTCTGGGTTGGCATCGAACCATGATCGAGCTTCCTTCTCGGTCACGTGGATCGCGGGGGCGATGCGTGCTTCAACGAGTTTTTCCTGACGAATCTGAGAGGCGAGGTGATCGGCGAGCGCCTTGGGATTTGCGATGCCTTGCGCGTTCATTGCAGCTTCCAGCGCGGCCTTGTTTTCAAATCGCTGGGCGAATTGAGAGATGCGCTCTGCCAATTCAGGATCGGTGAGGATCATGGGTGGTTGCATGACCGAGACCTCGTGGGTCAGAACGGCATGATCGACTAGATCATCGAGTGCCGAATTCATCGAGGCGGTGAGCTCAGTTGCAGTTAGGGATTCTAATGACTTCCCGTGGGCCCAAAGTTGCTCCCTGACGGCTCGTTCCAACTGGCTTCGAGAAATGGACTGTTCGAAGACTTGAGCGACTTTTTGGTTCGAGTGCCAGAGCCGCAGTGATCTTTGAATCAGATGGTCGGGGAGGGATCTTGAGATCACCACCGAGGCTACCACGAGCAATGACCATGCAACCACTGGCTTGGAGAGTGGTCGCATCGTGGTGATTCTAACGGATTTCTACAGTGGTGCCGGGGCGAACAAGGGGGGGGAGGCGGACGGCATCCCAGTTCGCCATGCGGATGCATCCGTGGCTGCGGGCGCGGCCGATGGTTTCTGGGTTAGGCGTGCCGTGCATGCCGACGCCCGGTTTTGTGAGACCGCACCAGAAGACGCCCACCGGGCTGTTTGGACCGGGTGGGATGTTGAGTGCTTCCGATTCACCGCTGCGTTTGCCGGTTTCCAGAAGTTTGAGATCGTAGCGCCAGTAGGGGAGTTCCACCGAGTTTCTAACAGACCAGGTGCCAAATTTCAGAAAGCGATCTTCTCCCGGGGTGATGGGAAATGAGGCGATGAGCCCTCGATTCGGGTGAGTGGGAGTGCTAGCTTCGGAGCCGGGTTCAGCAACTCGTCGTGCGGCTGGCGCAGCTTCGAAGATGCGGACTTGGTTGATCTTGGTGTCGACCACGGCATGTCGTTGGCTCATGGCTTCGTCGGTCTTATACATGGCACCAGTTAGATTCTCGATCATGAAGGGCCGGACGTTCGGGACCTTGATGGCATCGTGTGGCTTCAGTTTCTCGATCTTCGATTCGCCATTCAGAAGGATCAGATAATCTACATCGGTATGATAGCGCTCCGACATGAATTCCCCGAGGCTTCGGTAGCTCATGCGCTTGCACTTGGCCTGCAGTTCAACTTTCGTGGGCAGGCCTTGGTTTACCCAATCCGGCGCGCAATCGGGAACGATGGCGGTTGCCAGTGGGTTTGGGACTGCCTTGCGAGCTTCGGTATTTGCGGCGACCCAGTCTGCGAGCGGGTGGCCATTCGCCTCATTCCATGATTGCACCGCGAGCTCGGTGAAGGTTCCGGGCCGGCCATCAATCACGCCGGGGCCGAATTTTGCCTCATCGAGGAAAATCTGCAGGCGGATGGCATCCTCACCGCTGGGTTTGGTGTCGCAGGGTTTGGGTTCCGTGATGGGGGTCGTTTCTCCACAAGCAAGCGCCACGACAAGGGTGGAAATGATAGGGATGAGCCGGAGCATGGGAAAGAGGTGCGAAAACTATGCGGGAAGGGTAGCAAATGCTTCGAGTCGACCCGCGATGGTTGCCGGAACCACCGCCGTGACGAGGATGTCGTCTCCTTCGTAGTCGGTCGTGATGACCTTCGCCTCGCGGTGCAGGAGGCTGACAAGATCCGCACGTTGTTGAGGGATCCTGTAATCTCTCTGTTGAACCCGGTGGGAGAGCACCTCGCTGCAAGTGGCTAACAACTCTTCGAGCCCGAGGCCGGTCACCGCCGACGCGTGGAGTGCGTGCGGATATTTCTTTTCGAGGGCGATCAATTCAAATGGATTCGTGATGCGGTCGATTTTATTGAGGACCGTGATGATTTCCTTGTCCTCGGCGCCGAGTTCTTTGAGCACCTCAAGCGTGGTGTCATGCAGTCGTTCGATTTCGTGAGAGGTCGCGTCGAGCACGTGGATCAAAAAATCCGCGAGGGTGGCTTCTTCGAGAGTTGCCTTGAATGCCTCGACGAGTCGGTGCGGAAGATTTCGCACGAATCCGACGGTGTCCGTGATGAGGAGCGGTTGACCATCGGGGAGCTCGATTCGGCGGGTGGTGGTGTCGAGCGTGGCGAACAGCATGTCCTTCGCCATCACGTCGGCGCCGCTGAGGATGTTGAGAAGGGTCGATTTTCCTGCGTTCGTGTATCCCACGATGGCGGCATGAGGCGTGGCGAATTTCTCGCGTTCTTTGCGTTGGGTTTTTCGTTGCTGGCGGACCACCTCGATCTCTCGTTTTGCGCGGTCGATCGTCTGATAGGCGAGCCGGCGGTCCACTTCGATTTGTTTTTCGCCCATGCCTCGGGAGGCACCGCCGCCTGCGCCGCCACCAGAGCCTGCGGATTCGCGGTCGAGGTGACCCCACATCCGTGCGAGGCGAGGGAGGGCGTACTGCATGCGGGCGAGTTCCACTTGGAGGCGAGCCTCCTTGGTTTGCGCGCGTTTGGAGAAAATATCGAGGATGACTTCCTCACGGTCGATCACGCAGAGATCGGCAAGTTTCTCCCACTCGCGTTGTTGGGATGGGGCAAGGCCGTTGTCGATCACGATCACGTCGCACTCGTGGACGCGGGCGAGAGCGACCATTTCTTCGGCTTTTCCGCTGCCGCAGAGGAATTTCTTATTTTTTTCTCGGATGCGGCAGAGGACCGACTCCACCACCGTCACGCCGAGAGTTTGGACGAGTTCGGCGAGTTCCTCGAGCAGGGATTCAGCCTCGGTCGCCTCACGGGTATCCGAGTAAAATCGCACCAGCAAGGCGCGCTCGATCATTTCTGGTTTCTCTCTGACTTCGAACATCCGCAAGAAGCAGTAACACTGGGGAGCTCCTTTCGCTACGGGAATTTTGGCGGAATCGGCGGACAGGGTGGAAGGTCCTGACTTGGTAGAGATTCTTTCGATTCCATGAGATTCTCCGGGTCACTGGATTTTTCGGGTTGACCAAGTAGGAGTGTCACGACGGGCGAGTTTTTCAGAAATCCGTCGGAAACCCGGTCATTCTGTCCCGGTGTGGGGGATGGATTCGAAACGCGGCCGTTCGGGAGCTGCCTTCTCGGAAGTTCGGTGTGTCTGATTGGTGCGACTGATCCTGAGCCCATCTCCACTTTCCGCCTAACGATAGAGGAATGGCGTCGCCGGGATGGACTCCGATTTGATAAGACGGCTTACTCGGCGTCGCCATATCCGACTTGTTATCCTCTTTGGTTTGTTAGTGTTGCCAGTTTCGATTCGACCCAACGATTGAGGCTCGAACCCTCTTCCTGACTGAGAGCTGCTAGCTTCCGGTGAAGTTGTGGATCAATGCGAAGAACAAAATTCCCTGAGTATGGGCGATCCGGCTCTTCGCCACGCTCGGCACAAAATTCTAAATAGTCGTCAATCGATTCGTGAAAGGCGGCCTTGAGTTCATCCACGCTCCTCCCTTGGAACGTAACAACATCCCTGAGATCCGTGACCTCTCCGTGAAAAGTCTCTGCGTCTTCGTCGAAAGTGACGGTGCCGTGGTATCCTTTGTAAGTCATCATGGTTGTATTCCTGCTTCGGTTAAAAATCGCCTCATCGACTTCACTGCGCCTCGATCAGTCTTCGGATCGGGATGGGGACGATGAAACACAGCGCGAATACCGTTGAGAGCGAGACGTACTCGCGAACCACTCCCTTCGGTGATCTCACATCCCAACGCGTTCAGCAGGGACTCAATGTCCTTCCAAACGATATTCGCTGAGACGGGATCCTTGAAGATCGATTCAAGTGTCTTGCGTTGACGGCTATTCACGCAGACATAGTATCACCAAACGATACCGCGTCAAGATCTGATTTTTCTTGGATAACGTTAAATGTGGTGGCACGGCGGCGCAGGACTGACAGAGCGAAGCGAACGAGGGAGCTTATCCGCCGTTGCCACGCACGACTTGTTCGGATTCTTCA
>JAPJNB010000081.1 GCA_026461385.1 Akkermansiaceae bacterium | reverse complement strand
TGGGTGGTCGGTAACCTGAATGAGTACGAGGATGCGTTTGTTGTCTTTCGCTCTTTGGTAAAATAGTTGCGGTTGTTGGCAACTGAACCTGAGGAGATTGTGGAACGCCAAGGGAGGCTGAGTCCATGCATTTTGTGGGATCGGTGTCGGCGGCCCCAAAAATCCTCCAAGACGCTGGCTTGACGAGAGGGGCAGCGATTGCGGAAACTGCAAGCCATGGCATGGAGGATAGAAGATGCGGTCGCGCAGGGAGAAATCGACAACACGGTCGAAGGGCAAACGACGGGTCGCATCTGGCTGGCGGGGCGTGATGAGCCCTTGATCTTATAGTTGAATGGCGATTGCTGGCGTGATCTTGCAGGCACGAGGTTGCAGTTTGAAAATCCCGATCCGAAGCCGATGCAGGGATTAGGCTCTCTTGATGTGGATCAAGCTGGGATCGTGGGAGACATGACTGCATCGCGAAAGAGCCGCGTGCCGACCGTGAGCGAGGAGGAATTGAGTGAACTCTATCAAAAGCGTCTGGAGATCCCTTTCGAGTGGAGGAACACGCTCTATCTTGAGTGGTTCAGTGAGATCAATGGACGCGTGGTCATTGAGACCGCGGGCTATCAGCTGACGATTTCTCCGCATGAGTGGGAGATGGATGCGGACGCGGAAGAGGCGCAGAAACTTGCCAATCTGCATGCGATGCGAGACTTCATGGCTCAGGTGATTCGTCGGCGTGATTCCGAAGGGCCTGAGCCAGAATCGGCTGAGGAGCTCGATGAGTTTGCGTGGGAAGAGCGGTTGAAAGAGTCGGATCGGTTGACGGACGCTTATCAAGAGGTGTTGGAAAAATACATGGAAGACGTCGATAGCGAGCAGAAAGAGGCGTTTGTGATGGGGTGGGATGGGCTGTTAGATGCACTAGCGGAGCGTGACGAAGCGGAAGATGATGAGTTTCAGGATCAAGGTGCGGGGTATGATCCAGCGGTCGATGGGTTCCTGTCGATAGATGACGAGGAAAATGAAGACGATTTCAACGAGCTTGCCGACGATTCGGGTGGAAATGGGGAAGATCACCCGTTGCAAGCCAAGGCCCAGTCGTTGGCGATGCTTGCGATGGACGTGATCAAGCGCGATGAAGGTCCAGGCACGCCATCCTATCAACTCGTTACCAACCTGCTTCAAGTGAGCGGTAAACTTGCAGGGGTATTGTTTGGAAATGATAGCGACTACGAGCCGGAAACGGGATTTGTACTTGCGGTACTCAAGCGCTGCCTTAACTGGCTCAATGAAGCCGTTCGTGCGTGCCAGCAGTTGATGGAAGTCACACAGGATCCCGCTCTGGTGTCATCGTTAGAAGAAATTCGCCTGACTGCCTTTGAAATTCGAGATAGCATCGTCGAGCTTCGTCGTGAGCTAAAATAATTTCCCCCGAAATTTGTCCAAATACCAATTCATCACCCCATGCGATTCGTACTTTCGATCAGTTTAGGAATTATAGTTGGAGTTGTAGGAGCCACGCTTTTCATTCAGAGCATGCCTCCGCCGGTTGGGTCTGCCGAGGAGCGAGCAGGCAAGTTGGAGGCCGAGCTCAAGCATGCAAACAATCGCTTGGCAGTTTATGAATCGAAGGACCCGCGTGGGCATCAGGCAAGGAAAACATTGGCTGATGGCGCGCGGTTGATCGCGGAGAATATTCGTGACGGCAAACCGGTGAGTCCGGATGACCTCTTTCGGGCGACCCAGCCGCTGATCCGCGACTTTTCTCCATTGTTGGATCGCATCCGTGTGAAAGAACTGCAGCGACAAACCGATGCAAAGGTTGGCGAGCTGACGCGCAAGTATTCACTGAATCTCGCCCAGCAAGAGGCATTGAGGAAATGGCTCAACCAAAATGCGGAGGATGCCGCGAAGCGATACACCAACCTTATTACGCAAGAGGGTACGAGACTGGATGACATCGGCAAAGCTTCTGCCGAGTTTCGCGCCGACGATGGATTGGCTACCTTCATGGAGCGCACGCTTACCGGTGAGAAATTGAAAGAGTTTCAATCAGATCATATGTTAGAAAAGGTTTCAAGAGTTCAGGAAGAGGCGGATATGAAAGTCACACGGTTAGATTCAATCGTGCATCTTGATGACAGCCAGCGTGGCGCCGCCTTTGCGGTCATGGCCCGTGGAGCAAGAGACTTTGATTCGGCGATGCAATTTGAGGGGCTTGGTGTTGAACGCGGTGGTCTTGCTACTGGGCAGTCTCGGCAAGATGCTATTCTGGCCATGCTGAAACCGGAGCAGCAGAAGGCCTACCAAGCGGAGCAGGAAAAACGACGTTCAACAGCTCAGCGCGAGATGGAAACGATCGGCCTCACCCTGCCAGCCGATTGGCATGGATCCGATCCCCTCGATTTCTAAAATCCTATGGAAAAATCCGCAGCAATCGATATCCGCTATCTGCGGGTGGATTATGGAAACTATGTTGCCGTGGACGACTTGACCTTATCGGTACCTGCGGGTGAGGTCTTTGGGTTGGTAGGTCCAAATGGAGCAGGGAAGACCAGCACGTTTCGAGTGCTTGCTACGCTGATGGAGCCGACCTATGGCGAGGTGATTCTTGGCGGCGTCGATGTATTAGAAAATGTTGAAGCTGCGAGGCGAATCGTAGGTTACATGCCTGACTTGGCTCCGGTTCCTTCAGATTTAAAAGTGTGGGAGTTTCTAGAATTTCACGCAGCGGCTTATGGGCTTGGGACACGAGGACAGCGCCGCGATCGTGTGGCGGAGTGTTTGGAAGAGGTCGGACTAACAGGTCAGCGTGAGAGTTGGTGCCGCGAGATTTCACGAGGTCAAACCCAGCGAGTCGTCTTGGCCAAGACGCTGCTTCACCGACCCAAGGTTTTGATACTCGATGAGCCTGCAAGTGGGCTTGATCCATTGGCGCGGCGAGATTTGCGCCAGGCGCTCAGAAGGTTAGCGGAAACGGGAGCAACGGTTTTTGTGAGTTCTCACATCCTCGGTGAGCTTGCTGAGATGTGTACGTCGCTTTGCGTGATGAATCAGGGGAAGTTGCTTGCGTCTGGTTCGGCTGATGATGTTAGGGCGCAGCTTGGTAGAAATGAAAGAACCATCAATATTCGAATTTTGGCGCGTCATGATGAGGCTGCCTCATGGTTGGGTGAGCAAGGTTCGGTTCATGACCTGCGGATTTCTGGGCAGGAGTTGATTTTTGGATTTGAGGGCACCGATGATGGTCAGGCGGATTTGCTAGAAGGCATGATTCAGAGAGGATTCCGGATGAGTGCCTTCGAGGAAAAGCATTCCTCGTTTGAGGATATTCTCGTTCAAGTGGCAGAAAATAACCGGATTTTATGAGCATCGAAACTTCAACCGTGGTGGCGAAGATGCCACAAGATCTGAGTTGCTGGATGATTTGGCAGAATGCGATTTTTAGGCGATACTGTCAGTCCCGCTTGCGGCCGAAAGGGTTGGGAATTGCTTTGCTCATCACCGTTCTGATCGCAGGATTTCTATTTTTCATCTCGCGTGCGATCGGTTTGGATCGGACGCACCTGAACCCGAGGGATGCGGAGCGAGGGGTGTTGATTCCACTCCTTGTTTTTCAGGCGTTGATCTTGTTTGTTTTGGGCACCGCTCAGGTTTCGGGTGGTATGACGGCAGAAGCGGATGAGGGCGTGATTGACTATCAGCGCTTGCTCCCGATGAGTCCGCTGCAAAAAGTGCTTGGCTATTTGTTTGGTTTGCCGGTTAGAGAATATGTCATGTTTTTATCCACCTTGCCATTCACTGCATGGGGGCTCTGGAAGGGGGAGGTTGCACTGGGTGTTTGGCTGCCGCTGTATGGGGTTTTTATCACCACGACTTGGACCTATCATTTCACTGGGTTGCTGACAGGAACGGTGGTTCGGAATCGTCGCTGGGCATTTCTGGTGTCGATTGGACTGGTGTTCGGTCTGTATACCGTTATCCCGCAAATGGCGCGATTTGGGTTGGTCTTTTTCAAGTATCTCACCATCACGCCGGTTTTTTTCGAGAGCATGCCTGGGTTATTGCCCCGTACGGCGGCGGCCATCGTGGCGACAGGACAAAAACTTGCACCGGAGGTTCGGTTCTTCGGTTTAAATCTTCCCGAGGCGGTGTTCACCGTTTTTTGTCAGGGTGGGGTGATTCTAACATTCGCCTCGATGCTTTGTCGCAGGTGGCGGCGCAATGAATCACTCTTGCTTGGCAAGCTTTGGGCAGTTGGGTTTTTTGGGTGGATTCAACTTCTCTTGTTAGGAAATGCGCTGCCGCTGATCGAACCGGGCAATTTGTTTCCCTCGCGTGAGGTTTCACGGAGATTGCTCGCAGGCAGTGACTGGGCGCCTAAGGCAATTGAAGCGGTTGGCATGTCTGGCCTCTACGGGGTGGTTACCTTATTGATTCTATATGCGATCATTCGAGTCATTACGCCATCCATTGACATGCAGATTCGTGGGTGGCGGCGGGTGCGCAAGCAGAATCGTGGATCATTGCCGTTCTTCGCGGATGCATCGAGCTCGATCGGGTGGGTTGCGGTGATGGCGTTAGCCGGGGCCGTTGGGTGGTATGTGTTTACCCGTGCGCTGATTGAATCACGTTGGTTTCCCGGGCATTTTGTTTCATTGCGAGTGCTCGCATTTTTTGTGGTTGTTTTGATGTCAAGTGGGTTGGGATTCCACGCGCTGTTAGAGTCGAAGGGTGGGCGTGCGGTTGGACTCGCGACGATCTTCGTTGGGTTGGTTCCACTGATGATCGGCGCGATTTTAAGTACGTCTAGCAACCGACTGCTTCCTGCAGCCTCGTGGGTTTCTGGAATATCACCCATCAGTTCCCCAATTTACGCTGCGGCAACCTTGCTTTCGGTGAGTGAGCTTCCTCCGAAGCTGGCTCGTGCCGTACCGCTCGCTTTTTACTTTTGGCTCACGATATCATCTCTAGTAACCACTGGACTGATCGTGCGACTATTCATCGTCCGTAAGCAGATCGCCGTACGCGCGAGTGGCGACTCTTGATGGAGCGCAAACGTGTTAGAAATCCAAGTAGATCTCGGTTCGGCGGTTGGCGCGGCGTCCCTCAGGGTTGTCTTTGCCATTTTCCATCACGTTTGGTCGGCGTGGTTGACTGTCGCCCTTTGCAAGCGTAACGATCTGGCCTTGGTTTACACCGAATTTTGTTAGAGCATCACGGACGACTGTAGCGCGGCGGCCTGATAGGCTATTGTTGTAGTCTTTGGTGCCCATGGCATCTGTATGTCCGCTGAGGGTGATTTTCTTGCCGGGATCCGAAAGCAGGATGCGAGCGACGATTTCAAGTTGTCGGTGGGTTCGACGGTTCATTTGATCTTGGTCAAACTCAAAATAGATGGCGAGTGTCTCTCCTCCAGCTGGATTTTTAACAAGTGGCGTGAAGTAGGAGTCGCCCCCTGCGATGCGCTTTGTATAGTCCGCCAAGAGTTGATCGAGATTGATTTCGGAGACGATCCAATTCGATTTCCCCACTGGGTGATGCAGAGTCATTGAAAACTGTGCGTCTTGAGAGGCATCGGATGATTGGACATAGGCGAGGTAGCCTGCGGCATCGGCACGTTGGAAAATTGCACGCAGGGGCTTGGATTTGCGGAGACGGTAGTTTCCTTCCTCAAATAAGATGCACAGCGCTGCGAGCTTCGCATCAGAAATGGTGGTTTGATCTGTAAATCGGAGTGCCGCCTCGCAGTCTTGCTTGAGGATCGCTTGAAGAAAGGCATCCGCGGTGCCAAGTGAGTCTAATGACATTGGTATTGGTGTGCTGGCACCCTGATCGCTTGGGAGCGTGATTTTTTCAATCATCCACTTACCATCCATTCGGCGAAGATCGAGGACGATCTGATCACCTCCAGGAGTTCGGCCATCGAGGGTCAATGCCCACCGCGAATGGTCGTTCATCTCAAGCTCGCCGATTTCGCGGATCGGGCCGATTTGACGGAGTTGAAGTGGGCTGGTGCAGAGTTCCTTGAGTCGGTTGAGTGTTGCGGTATCGAGTGAATTTTTGTTGATCAATTTTGAGATTCCATCGATGTCGGCGGTTTGAATTGCCTTCGCGAACTGGTCCACGAGGGCCGCTGGGTCCTTCAGGTTTGGCGTGATCGAAGGCTTGATGGATGGCTTGGCGAGTTCCTCGGTGGGTTTGGTTTGCGAGCGGTTTACTTGGGGCTCTGAATTCACGGTTTCAGAGGATTTTTCTTTATCTGTTAGAAAATGATTTGCGCTGCGTACGACGCGAGGGCTCCAGAAAATCACCGCCGACAAGGTGATCAATGCGGCGAGGCCAAAGAAAATATAGGGGGCTCTTGAGCGGATCATGAGAAGTATTGAAATGAATGGATGTTATTCTGGTTGTGGAAGCGCGGGTAGGGTGATGCGGAGGACTTGGCCATCACGGATGAGGTGCAGGACTGTGTCTTCGACCGTTGCGGAGGCGGCAAGTTCGCTTAGAAAATCATTGGCACTGCTGACGCGTGAGTTGTTTACTGCGATGATGAGGTCTCTTGGTTCCACTTGGCCAGTTGCGAGGCCAGCGGGTGAGACGTCTGTAACGATTACTCCGCGGTAGCCGCGCATCCGCTCGGCCACTGATGCATCTCGGACCTTGATGCCCATCGCCTTGAGGATCTCATTTCGGTTGGCCTCGTTGGATTGGCTCCCTGTTCTGGGCTTCGGTGCTTCGGTCGTGGTGGCTGCACCGCTTTCGGCGATTGTAGCCTTAATGGTCATGGACCGGCCCTTTCGCCAAATTTCCAGATCGATGACCTCGCCGACTTTGGCCCGTTGAATGAGTGAGAAGAGCTGCGTTGCAGAGTGGATTTTTTCACGGTTCATGGACTGCACCACGTCCAGTGCTTCGATGCCTGCTGTCTGAGCGGGAGATCCAGGTGAAACGCCGATGACCGCTGCGCCAAATTCGCCCTCGTAGCCGAGTGCGTTGCGGACGGCTGGGTCCAGTTCGCGCATTTGCAATCCAAGGAACCCACGGACAGGTCGTCCCCGCTCAAGGATTTGGAGCAGAGAGTCCTTCACGTCATTTGAGGGGATCGAGAAGCCGACCCCTTGAAACCCTGGGTTCTGTTTGTCGGGCGAAAAAATTGCAACGTTGATTCCGATGATTTCACCACGGAGATTCACCAGTGGGCCGCCTGAATTCCCGGGGTTGATTGCGGCGTCGGTTTGGAAGAGATCCCTTTGGCTGTCTGAGATCGAGCGTTCTTTCGCGGAAATAATCCCTTGAGTTACCGTTTCCCCCAAGCCGAATGGATTGCCAAGTGCCAATACGATCTGACCGACTTTGGTTTGCGATGAATCTCCCATTTTAAGTGGGGTAAAAGTTTCATTAGAATCTATCTTCAGAACGGCGATATCTAACAATGAATCTTCGCCGATAAGTCTAGCAGAATAGGTCTTGCCACCATGGAGGGTGACTTGAATTTTTTGCTGGCCTGCGATGACGTGGTGGTTCGTTACGACATGTCCTTGAGGCGTGACGATCGCCCCTGACCCTTGGCCTTGGGTCGGATAGTCGCGAACACGGATTTGTCCCCAAATATCTAGCAATTGCTCACTGCGGACTCCAGCGGTGTCGATGCTGACGACCGATGGTACGACCGATTCGGTGAGTTTTGCGTATTCGTCGTTCAGCCTCGAGAGCAATTCGACGCCGCCGAGATCCAGAGGCGCCCTTTCCGGGAGGGTGAAGGATTCGGGTTGAAACTGCCCTGAGTGTTTCGATGATCCGTGGATCATGCTCCGCCAGTCGCCCGTGGAGCGCCACGTGCGCAGCGTGGAAATGAGCCCGTAGGTGATGGCAAAAACAGCAACGAGTGCCAAGATGCGACGGAAAGCAGGATTCATAAGCGAGTGCGAACTTGCCGACCATGACTTGAAATCTGGAAATTCCAAGTGCGGAAACGGTGGGATTGGGATGGCGCGCATTGTCCGCGTTCGGCGGGTGGCCGCAAGGAATCTCAGGATATGGATTCTTCTCCCTTGGCCGTTGCCTCGGATTATGTCATGACCCAACTCATGCACATCTCCATTTACTTGCTTTGCTTAGCCGTGACTGTCAGCGAAGTTCAGGCAGGCGGCCTTTCTGATGCGGATCGCGAGTCGCTGTTAGGCCAACTTGAGAAGATCAGGGAAAGCGCGGATTCCAAGGTAGATGCGCGGTTTCGGCTTGCGATTGCGGCCTATCGGAATGCCATGGTTAGCGATGAAGCTGCGTTAGAATTCTATTTAACCTGTACCGAAAAGGTAAACTTTGAGCAGCAAAAGAAAAAGCCCGCTGAGTTTAGAGATTGGAAACATAAGGAGGCCGATAAGCTGTCCGATCCAAGTTTTCGACTGGCGTTGCGGCATCAACTTCGCTGGCTTTTGCTCACCATTGAGGCAGCATCCGAGAGGGCGGACCGACCAAAGCTTGCGGCTGAGGCGCAGGTGGCCGTTGATGCAATATTTCGAGATCTTGATCCACTGAAGGGTCAGGATGCGGTTCTCAGTAAGCCAGTGACCTCAACCGTCTTTGCGTCGGTGTATGGAATCGATTCGATCAAGGGAGATCAGTGGGCATTGTCACCGATCGATCTCGATCAAGTTTATGAAACGATCATCTTCCCTCCGCTTCGAACGCCCAGTCGAGTGGGTGAACTGCGTGCGGCTTGGATAAAGCGTATCCAGCAGGAAGCGGCAAAGGCAGAAAAGTGGGTGCCCGAAGCCCGAGGCCCGAAAAAGATCGGAATGGCCAGCGCGTTGCAGGCACCTGAGCATGAAAAATTTCTCGCGGAAACGCAGCCAAAACTGCAGTGGGCCATGGAGGTTGATCTCTTCCAGCATGGCGATGAAGTAAATTCTTCTGTTCGAATGATCGCTCACTTGGAAAAATACATCAATCATGAATCCGCTCGCAAGTGGGGCGATGAGTTCAAGGAGCTGCTCAAACCCACAGTTAAGACGGAGGACCCTGTCCACTAAAAGTTGGCAGCGTGTCGGATGGATCGAATCTAGCAGGAACCTTTGTTGCTTCGATCGAGGGTTTTTTACGCGCACAAATTCCGAGCGGCAGACAGGATGGCTTCATGAACCTCCTCTACCGATGTGACAGGATCATCGGTTCCTAACAGAACGGGTTGTTCCTCTAGGGGCACCCTATCTCGGCCGTGAGATCCTTTTACCAGAGAAGCATCGAGCGGAATGACATCCAGAAGTCCGCGCAGGCCGAGCTTTTTTTTCAAAAGGAACATGGCGATTCGCCACTTGGGGAAGTGCAGGGTAGGGTCAATGAACAACTCGCAGGGATCATAGCCTGGCTTGCGATGGATATCGATGGTTCGTGCATAGTCAGGTGCGACATCGTCATTTTCCCAGAAATAATAGGTAAACCACGCATCCTCTGCGGCGATGGCGATCAAGTCACCGGCGCGTTCAGTCGCGATGCCCTTTCCCCAACAATCGTGTGCATCTCGGACCTCATCGATCCCGGGTGTCGATGTGAGCAGCTCGCGCACCTCTTCGCGGATGCTGGAGTCATGGATGTAGACGTGGGCCACTTGGTGATCTGCGACGGCAAATACGCGTGAACCACCGCAGTCGAGTGTTTCGCGGCCAAGCTCGTTCTTGATGAGGATCCAGCCCTTTTCGCGGAACAAACGGTTCAAATGGATGGCGCGGGTGACGGGGGATATCCCGTACTCTGAAAGGACAAGCACTCGAATACTACGGGATTCATAGTAGTCAATCAATTCGCCGGCGACGGTATCGATTTTCCGGAGTTCCTCTGGGATGTTGGCAGCAAGCGGGCCATCTTTTTGGAGGGGATAATCGAGGTGGGGCAGATAGACGAGGCTGAGGGTAGGAGAGTGTTTTTCCTCGACCCACTTTGCCGATGCAGCGATCCACTCAGACGAGGCGATCCCTGCCGCTGGCCCCCAGAATGCGGGGAATGGAAATGGGCCAAGGTCGCTTTTCAGAGCTTCTCGCATGTCCATCGGTTGCGTATGGATGTCGAAAACCTTGCGTCCGTCTGCGGGATAAAGCGGGCGGGGGGTGATTGAAAAATCGGCGGTGGAATGCATGTTATACCACCAGAACAATTTGGCACAGGTGAAACCTGGAACCTCCCGGCGCAACTTGTCCCAGAGCTTTTCCCCGTGGACCAAGTGATTGCTTTGCTTCCAGAATCGGACTTCTGCGCTTTCGCGATCGTACCATCCATTTGCAACGATTCCATGATTGGCAGGGGATGTTCCGGTGACGATGGAAGACTGTGCGGTGCAGGTCACTGCGGGAAATGCAGGCGGGTAGGATTGCAGGCCCGTTCTTTTTGCAAAGTCGGTGAGTCGGGGCATGTTTGGGCCGAGCAATGAGCGGGAGAGACCAACGAGATTGATGACAGCCAAGCGCATGGTTTGGATTATGCAGTGCGGTTGGTGCTATGGAAAGCGTTTGGGGATCAATCTCGGAAATTTAAGCCGCTGCTTGGGTGATCTGTCGCCGTCATGGTCTCAAGCCAGTCCAAGCGGCGTTGCAATTTGATCTGTCGGTCTTCTGATGGATGAGGATAGAGTATCGGATACCATGCGCTCATCACTGCGGCCCGACCGATCAAGCTGTGATGCAATGCGAGTGGGTTGATCTCGCCGCCCGCTTTGCGGTAGCCTCCAAGGATCTGGTCTACGGTTGTTTGATCGGCCTCGAGAATCAACGCGTTCCAGATGGCCGAGGCGAGATCCCACTCGACGGGGCCAGTGAACGTATCCTCCCAGTCCGTCCAGAGGAGGCCGGATGTTGTGTGCATCAAGTTGCCAAGGTGGGCATCGCCATGCAGCGGTTGAGACGGGAATTGGCCGAGGGTGCCGATGGTGGTGTTGAGGTGGTCTCGGAGCAGTTCGAGAGTAGCTGGTGAAAAATGATTGCGAGCACTTTCCATTTCTAACACCCTAATAGATTCTGCTAGAATCTCGAGGTGTGGCAGAGGTTGGTCAAATTTGCGTAAAACCTCGTGGCAATCATGTAAGGTTTTGCCGATCATTTCTGGGTTGGGATCGGTTCCGTGAGCGGTCATGAATTGCCAAAAATTCATGGGGAATCCGAGGTGTTCGTAAGGCCCCGGAGGAATAGCAGGGTGGAGTGGAATGACGGGGGCTTTGTGGCGCGCAAGGTGTGCCGCAACCGCAATTTCTCGGGCATACCATTCGTTGCCTTGGCGTGGGCCGTCGAGGTCGGTGACGATTCGTGCGACGAGCGTCTCGCTGAGGCGGAGAACGAGCGTGCTGCCGTTTTGAAGCACATCGCAACGGTCAGGGATCACACCATGAGCAATGGCGATTTCTCTCGCGGCTCTCTTGGGAAGTTCGATGTCCTGCATGCGTGTACCCCATGAACGGGATCGGGAATTCCTGTCAATTTGGATCCTCGCGAAGCTATTCCATGCCTGGATTGCTTAGGGGTGAAACTGGCGTGCAGCTTGTAGCGTGTTTTTCATGAGCATCGCGATGGTCATCGGGCCGACACCGCCGGGGACTGGAGTGATGGCGGAACAAAGTGGGGCGACCTCCTCGAAAGCGACATCGCCGGTGAGTCGATAGCCGGATTTTTTTGAGGGATCGCTGACTCGGTTGATTCCGACATCGATGACCACAGCTCCGGGCTTGATCCAGTCGGCCTTGACCATCTCGGGTCGGCCCACGGCGGCGATGAGAATGTCGGCGCGGCGGCAGATTGCTGGGAGGTCGTTGGATCGTGAGTGTGCGATGGTGACCGTGGCATTCGAGATTTTTGAAACCAGCAAAAGTGCCATCGGCTTTCCGACAATCATGCTGCGACCAATCACCACCGCTTCGGCCCCGGCGGTAGGGATGCCTGAAACTTCTAATAGTTTCATGCAGCCCGCTGGGGTACAGGGGATAAAGCCCGTGGGGTCTTCTAACACCAGTTTTGCGACATTCTCGGGGTGGAATCCATCGACATCTTTTCGAGGATCGATGGCGCGGATGATTGCTTCTTCATCGATGTGTTTTGGGGGCGGGGATTGGACCAGAATGCCATGGATCGAAGGGTCCGCATTGAGGTCATGGACCACCTTGAGAAGTTGGTCTTGAGTGGTCTCGGATGGCAGTTCGATTTTAAGCGAATGGAAACCCAGCTCATTGCAGGTTCGGGTCTTTGAGCCAACGTAGACTTGTGAGGCAGGGTCGTTGCCAACGAGTACCACCGCGAGGCCGGGACGAATGCCTTTTTCTAACAGCGCTGCGGCTTCGGCGCGACATTCGTCGAGGACGGTGGTGGCGACGGATTTGCCATCGAGGAGTTGAGGTGGGTTCATGAATGGATTGAGTTAGGCATCATCGGCTCCGGCGATCAAGGCCGCATGGGCACGAGCGACTTCGTCTTGAAATTGAGCCTCATCGAGTTGGGCGGGAACAACAAGCATCGCATCAAAAATGATGGTCACTTTACTGAAGGGTTTGGCGATGACAAGACCATCCCATGTTTTGAGTCGCCATGCTGATGAATAGTTGACGTGGATGGGTACGATGGGTGCGCCTGAGGATTGGGCGAGTTTGATGACGCCGGGTTGGAATCCGTAGCACGGGCCGCGCGGGCCGTCGGGGGTGATGCAGATGTCGATACCATTTGCGAGGGCGCGTTTCATGCCAATCAAGGCTGCGACGGCGCGTCTGGATGACGAGCCGCGGATAGAGCCGATTCCAAAGACGGCCATCGCGGCGGCAAGAATGCTGCCGTCCTTGCTGGCACTGGTGAGCACTGAGGTTTTGCGTCCCATTCCTCCGGAAATCCTCCAGACTGGGGGGACGGTAAAAATTCGGTTGTGCCACATGGCGAAAATCACCGGGTGAGGATGAGACCCCAGTGACAGGATCCCGCAGCGATCGTCGAATTCGTGGCGCAGGGTGGCGGCCCAGCATCTCATTGCCCAGCCCGCGAGTGTCCCGAAGATCTCCGCTTTGCGGGTTCCTCGGATTTCGGAGTGGTTGGTGGCGACCATGGGTTCGGTCCGGCAAGCTTCGCCACCCGCTGGCATTTGACAAGCTCCGCCGTTGGATCCTTGAGCTTCAATGAAACAAAAAGGCGACGCCACGGGGGTGGCGCCGCCTTTCGGGTTAGTTTTATCGATTAGGCATTGCGACGGCGGCGAGCGATGAGACCCATGCTGCCAAGAGCGCAGAGTGCGAGCGCGCTTGGTTCTGGGATGGCGCTCAATGTGGCTGCTACGCCGGCGAAGTCACCCGTTCCAGTGCCGAGGTTGGCGGTTGCGGTTGGGCTGACATCGAATTGGATCAACGAGTTGCCGACTCCTGAGGTAGAGATGTTTTCCAAGTTGCCATTCAGGATGGAAACTGAAAACGAATCAGGCGTTGTGCTGTCCTCATTGTTTGAGAGGAACATGTCGAATTCGATTGAACTACCTGGCGTGAACTGTTGGTAGAGTTCGCTAAAACTCGTGTCATTGATCGCGATCGTAGTGGACAGATCACCCGTGGCGCTACCAGTGATCGTTGCAGCCCCAACGGTGGCACCGCCATTGAAGTTGAAATTATGGATGTTGGCGGTGTTGTTATTCAGCGTTCCTCCAGCGTTGAACTGAAAATCCAGTGCGAATGGAGCGCTGGTCGATGCAAGACCTGAGCTGAGTGATGACGTGTCGATGCTCACATGGTAGTAGAGAGCCGCATTGCTTGCTTTCGTAGAAAGTAGGATGGCAGCTGTGAGCATGAGCGCGCTCTTGATGGATTGATTTGATTTCATGGTAGGTTGATTCGTAGTATTTATATTTTGTTAGGTAAACTTGCATGGCACGCTGGGGATTGTTTTCCCCAGCGCGATTGCATTAAGACCGGGTTCGATTACGGAGCGACGATGTTGACGCGGGTCGTATAGTTGATGGCCGCATTCGTTGGGTTGGTGAATTGCAAGGTCACCGATGCGGAGGCACCCGCAGCCAGCTGACTTACGCCAGGGATGTTGATGTAGGTGTTGCCGCTGAGGTTGCTGAGGGTTGCGTTTGTGCTCAGCGCATCAATTGCTACGCTGAACGGTCCAGCGATCGTGCTCGCACTGCTATTGGTGATGGTGACTCTCTGAGTGTATTTGCCGGTTAGGCGGTCACGAACGATCCCACCACGAGCGATTGCGATGTTTGCGGCAGACGAGGAAATGTCATGCAGCAAGAACAACTGGCCACCTTCCACTTGAGCGGTGGTGATGGTCGATCCTGAGGTTGCGGAGGTATAGTGAGCTTGATCCACCGAGATGTACCATGCTTCGTTGGTGATGCCCTTGTGTTTGAGACCGCCCGACATGATTGAGGTGATGTCGATGATTCCTGAGGTTTCCTCATCGTTGTTGAAGGGTGCTGTCGCAGAGGTGGACGCATCGCCAAAGCGAGCCACGTCATGCTTCAGGACTTTTTTCAAGGTGCCTGAGTTCGTCGTACCGGTGAAGGTGGAAGGATCAAAGTCCCAAACCTTGCCATTGTGCGCGGCACCACCAACGTCTTCTTGAAGCATGATGTGACCGGTGGTTTCGTTGACTGTCAGGTTGTCGAACATATTGACCTTCTCGCCTCCGACCGTTTGACCGTCGATGAGGAGATCAATCGTGCCACCTGCGGATGGATTGGTGATGTCGCTGAACGTCAAACGCCAGAGACGGGTCTGGCCGATTTGGGTTCCCAGACTGTCCGAAACCGTATCAAGGCGATCCGTGGTTACGAAATAGAATTGGTTTAGATTCGCTGGGTTCCAAACGCCATCTTCAGGGCGTGAGAAGGTGGTGGATGAAGTCGAGCTCAGCGTGAAAGCCGTTCCATTCGTGATGTTCGTGGCCCGTGTTGTGGTGTTGACGACTTCCGCAGCATTGCCCGTGACAAGAACGTGGCTGAGGGTCCCGTTGGTTAGGCCCGCTTTGTCCACTTCGCTCCCCGTACTTTGCTTGGTGCCGACATAGACCGAAACTGCATTGTTCATGATCCCAGTTCCACCGTCGTTGTTGCCGACAACGACCGTGCGGTCTTGAGGATATGGGTTGGCGAGTGCATTTTCCCAACCACCCACGCCCGTGAGGCCTGAGTTGTTGGTGGTGAGGTTGAACTTTCCTAGAACATAGCTCTTCCCCTTGCTGGCGCCTGTCACCACTGTGCCAAGTTGGTAGCCAGTGCTACCGCCTTCTTCGCCGTGCATGAAAATGCGCTCTTGGGTTCCACGCCCGGTGGCGGCGTTGTAGAAGGCGGTCACCTTGGGAAGATCTGCCGAGCAAAACCGGTTGAAGGCGATGGTGCTGGTGGTGGTGTTGGACTGCTGTGTGCTAGAGTTCCAGCCATAAACCTCTTTCATGAGGTCCTCACCGGATGCCACCGCAAGCGTGCTTTTGTTGATGATCCATTTTGAAACGTAAGCGCCCTTGGCTCCGTGATCGCGGGTGACGCCGAAGGTATTGCCAAGCTCGTGGTTCATGAGTAGGGTGAAGGTGCCGTCACCATTGTCGAATGCACCGAGGCCGTCTGGGATGCCGTTCATGCCATAGGTGCCACCGCCGACCTTGGGTACGGTGTCGTCAGCAGTCGCGCCCGTGTTATCGACGGTGAGAAGCGAGGTGACTTCAAAGCCAGCGGCGGTTGGTTGGAGGTAGGGTGTCGATTTCGTGCTTGGGCCGGTGAATTGACCGTGGGCATTGTTCATCATCGCTACGCAGGCGAAGAAGCCAAAGGATTGACTTAGATTTGAGATGGCTTTCATGTGTTCTTTTTTTGAGGTGGTTTGGGTGGTTAAATTTTGAATTCGTTGGGAAGTTGAACGATTATTCCTTGGGGTCGATGAAAGGATTGTTTCAATTTTGTCATGTGAAAATTTTGTCACACGGACGATGGGGTGATGGACGAGAAGGATTTTTTGCCGTCTATAATCCTAACAGAAATTTTTGAGTGAGGTGCCATGCTAATTTCTGTTAGAGCTTAAATGAAGATAGAATCACTGTGGTGTTCAGCATTTGGGCGTGAGTCGGTGCGTATGGTTGGAGGTGCCGAAGCGGGTCGTTGCGCCGATTTCATCAATGGGGCAAATTTTGGATCGCGAAGTGCTGGGCAAGGTCTACCATCGTGGGCAACTTCAAGCCGTGATCCAGTATTCTAAACTTGCCGATGAGCGCCGTGATGCGGGGACGATGGAATGCTGGTGCTTGCATGGTGCGGTGGGGATGGCGGCGGATTGGCGAAATTTTGCGAAAGCCATGGTTGGCCGTGGGGTTGGTTCGCGGGCGGTGGACTTGTGGAGGTT
>JAPJNB010000080.1 GCA_026461385.1 Akkermansiaceae bacterium | reverse complement strand
CTTCCAGGGTAGTCCAACGCACCGTGGGTATTTTTTGCTACGGTGTTTGCGTAGCAGTCATATTTCTCGGCTCTCTGACTGCTAGGCACTCAGGCGGCTTGGTGGCGGAGTTTGCCGTCCTTGATCTCGGTGCCTCTGGGCCGGGCGAAGGTGCCGCATTCGAGGCGCTTGGCTAACACCCAGAGGCCGGCCAGAGGTTTCAAATGGTGCTTTGGACTAGGCGTATGAAAGGCCCGCGCGAGACTGTCCCTATCCACACGTAGGGCGGAACTCGAAGAATTGTCGCGATGAAGACCCTGACCACAAAAAAGGCCGAGCCACGCGTGGACATCCAACGCATGACTCGGCTGTTTCAAATCATAGACGATGTCTTATCTGGAACCTGATCGGTCCAGTTTCACGTCGTAGAAATTAGGATCATACTTCCAAAGCGCACCGGAAGCCGCGTCCACGCCCCAGAAGAGGAGATTGAAGAGGTTGAGGACCGACACCGGGTTCATCGTAGTCTGGGGCTGGAAGGTTTTTGTCTCATAGCCCTTCGACTGTAGAGTGACGCTTTGGCCACTACTACTTTTTTTAAGCTTCACGCTGGTGGGTGTGTAGCCTCGATCGATGCCGTCGACCTGGACGCGTGCGCCTGAGGGCTGCGAATTGATCTGCACATTGGAGGATGTTCCTGTGAATAAAGTGGAACAATTCGTCAAGCTGCAGCAGATGCCTGTGAGCAGTAGTATTTTCTTTGTTGGATACATTTTAGTTGGTGTTGGAGTTCATCCCCTGCGGGTCAAATCCATCGGGAATCACTCCATTCAATCACAAGGGGTGGGACATTTGGAGGGTCATCCCAAAAATAGTTGGTTTTTTTGGTGGCTGCCGATTTGCAGCGGCTATTCAAGACGAATGACGATTTCTGGTTTTGCTAACAGACTGCTTTCTTTGATGCGATTTTCGTCAAATTTTGTCTCCAAAACAAGATCGCGCACCACCCGTTTCCAGAAATCCGAAAGTCTTGGGTCGATGACCAACTCATCGATCCATTCGCCTGCTGTGCCTGCGCCAATCTTGATGTCCATGTGGTCTGGCTCCTCTGGGGAGAACTTCAGATTGTGCCGCTCCTTTTCGGCAAGCCGATTTTTGCCATCTAAGTCATATGCGACCAATCGCACTTCGTTTTCGTGGGTGTAAAAATCGCGTTTGATCATCATCGATTCGTGATGACAGCTCAATGCATTAACGAGTTTATCCCGTGAGTCGAAGGAGTCGTTAATTTCTTTTTCCGTTAAATAGGTTACCTTTCCGATCTTAAATAAGATGAATAGGTCTCTATCGTCTTTAGCGGGTGGAATGGAGCGTTTTACTGCATTTAGAAGCTTTCCTGCTGTTGTTCGTATTTTGACGCTGCGATCACCCCCATAGAGTCGCCACATGGCATCGGATTCAGGGACATGTGTCCAGCAGTGGACATAGGTTTTTCTGCCATCTGTCTCCGTGTCGATTTGCTTCTCGTCGCGATAAATTTTGGTTTGAAAAAGCACATTCTCCCATCGATCGCCGCCATCCTCCTCCACCCACTTGAACGGACATGTCAGGCGGAGGGTGCCATTCATGAGGCAGTGAAATTCCTCAAGCCCCATGTAGCGGTAGATGGGGGCATCTTTCTGAATTCTTACAAAATCCGCTAGTGATAGGTGGATGCTCATATCATTTCCTGCTTCCGCAAACTCTCCTGGGAAGCTGTCGTGTTCCATGATTTGGTCGATCTCAGTCATGAGGCGGCAGGTTTTTAATGGCGTGGTCGAAGTCGGATTCGAGCGTTCGATCTTTCTCTCGGCGGAATGCTACGAATTCCTCTTCTGCATGTTCTTTGGCGAGATCGGCGGAGACTTTGCCTGCGTTTTTCAGCACTTCGCGGTCGTTGAGGGCCAGAAATCCTTCCAGCTTGGTAATCCAGTCCTGCATGGTCATCGTTACACGGCGCTCTGCCTGGGATTGGGCGAAGATGAGATATTGCTCCACGAGGTTGTTCAGGGCGCGGAGTTCGTTCTCGTTCAGATAGTTTTTGGCAATGGCCACGTCCGACTTGCGGATGCGCGCACCTTCCCAGTTTGTCAGTCCCATGTTTGGCAGAGTGCGGTCGGCACGTGAGAGGATGACCTCGGCGGCGGTCTGGCCGTGGATGGCGAAGTGAACTTTGTTTTGGACTGTGGCGTAAAAGCTCTGGGTCAGCGGCGCCTCTTTGTCGTAATCAATGCTGGTGGCGTAGATGTCGGTGATTTTCTGATAAAAGCGCCGCTCACTGGTGCGGATGTCCTGGATGCGGCGGGTCAGTTCCTCAAAGTAATCGTTGCCTTCCTGCGGATTTTTCAAGCGATCGTCATCGAGCACGAAGCCCTTGGTGATGTATTCCTTGAGCTTGTCCGCCGCCCAATGGCGGAAGCGCACGGCCATGGGGCTGCGCACGCGGAAGCCGAGAGCTAGCACCATGTCCAGATTGTAGCACTCCACCTCCCGCGTGACCTCTCGTTCTCCCTCGATTTGAACTGTTCGGAATAACCGAACAGTTGCCGCCGGCTCCAGTTCGCCATCCTCAAAGATGTGCTTGATGTGCTCGCTGATGGTCCCCTTGGCCTTGCCGAAGAGTTCAGTGAGCTGCTTTTGGTTGAGCCACAGGGTCTGATTCTCCAGTCGCACGTCCAACTTCGTGCGCCCGTCTTCGCTTTGGTAAAGGAGGATCTGGCTCATGCTACACGCTTGGGGTTTGGAAAGCGCCGGGCCAGCCGCCGTGGGTTTCGATGACTTGGTCGATCTCGGCCATGAGGCGGATGGTTTCGCTGAGGGAGATGACGATTTTGTGGTAATGGGCGATGTCTTCGTTGGTCAGGGTGCGGCCTTTGCGGTCCTTGAGCCATTTCTGGCAGACTTGGTAGCCGCCGATGTGGAAGTTCCAGACGGCTTCGGGAACACCCTTGAAACCGCTGCTGCCAGGGGCTTGGGCCGCGTCTTTTTTCTTGGCCGGGGCATCGATCCAGACGGTGTTGTCAGACCAGCCGATGCGGGTGACTTCCTTGGACTTGCCGATGAACTCGGTGATGGGCTGGGCGAGCTTGGGCGATTCCAGCAGGTGCAGGGCGGTGAGTTCGCCGCCGAGCCGGGAAAGCTCGCGGAAGAGCGCATGGTTCCCGGTCAACGGCAGGCGCGGAAAATCGATCTTTAGAAACTCCGCGTAGCGGCTCCGGTAGCCCGGACTGTGTAACACCGCGTAGGCATAATGGAAGATGTCTTCGGGCGTCAGGCCGGCGGGCAGGCCGTGCGGATCTTTCTGCTGAAGCCCCAGAACGCTCGCCATTGATTTCAGAAAAGGTGTGGAGAAGTTTGGTCGGCGCGAAGAGTGAAGTTCTAGCTCGGCATCTTGCGGATATAGGTAAAGCGGGAAAATGTTGATTCCTCCGCGCCTGAAAATGTTGGCGTCCACTGGATGTCGCGCTACGGAAATAAGCGACCACACAGGGTCTTGGACAGCTGATCCCTGTCGGCCTAAGCCGAGGCAGACATTCTCTCGTCCCGCAACGTGATCGAGCAACTCCCGTCGCGGATAGTCCATCGTCACGGTGCTGAAATAACATGGTCTTGCATCGAAGGGGCGGTAGGCACAGAGCATGAAAGAGGATTTCCAATGCCGATCCTCGCGAAGTTGCTTCCGTGCGTCGCGCACGTTCCAATCTCTGTTGTCACTTATTTCAAACGTCTCTTTCACCTGCGCGTCGGTCATGGAAGTCGCTCTGAAAACTGTCAGCCGCTTTTCCAACTGCTCCATATCCAGGTCAACTGCGAAGTTGTCTCGGTGGGTCTGGAAGCCAAGGACATTGACTGGTAATGCGGCTGTCATTGCGTGAAATCGATTATATTCCTCACGCAGATCTACATCTTGCGGCAACAGAAGGTAGAACGGTGACGAGGGGGAAACTGAATTGAGCGGGCGCGAAAGGAATGTGCTCTTAACCAGTTCCGCGTATTTGCGCTCACGAAGGCCATAGATATCCCCATGTTGAAACCGCGAAGGGCTATCGGACGCTATTAACGCCCGAGCGACGAAGATCGCCACTCCTTGCTTAATATCGAACACGTTCTCGTCTTTGCCGCCCTCCTGCGTTTGCTCTTTCTTGATAGTGTTCCCATGCAAGTCCAGAACATCGATTCGGGGGAATTGCTTCATAAAGCTTTGTCGCATTCCGCGGAAAGTCGGGTTGTCAACGTATCCGTGATTAGTGATGAAACTAAAGATACCGACACCAGACTGGCGCACGCATTCCTGCCCTAAGCGGATACATTTGACGTAATCATCTTGAAGCCACTTGGGATTCTTTTCACCTAACGGCAAGCCATCTACAAAGTAGTAATCGTCCACTAGGCGTGTGATCCAGTCGCCCTTATTAGCCGAATGTCCGGCATACGGCGGGTTGCCGATGACGACGGTGAAGCGCTTGTGCCGTTTGATTTCGTTCACGGCGGCGGCTTCATGGGCGAGGGCGTCGAAGCCGATGAGCTTCGCCTGCTTGTCATCCGGTTTTTCTAGGGCGTTCGTGAGGTAGATGCGGGCGCGTTCCTCGGTGCCAAAGCGGTAGCCAGTCTCGGCGAGCTTGAGGCCGACTTTCATGTGGGCAATGGCGTAGGGGGCCATCATCAGCTCGAAGGCGTGGAGGCGCGGGAGGAGGGCGGCGGGGACGTAGTCGTTCCAGAATTCGGCGAAGGATTTGAAGGGGGCATGGGCGTCCCGCCTGTGTGGGTTAGGAAGAACAGGCAAGATGCCTGTGCCCCTTTCTTTCCAACGCTCCTTGAGGTGCTTGTGGATGACGTCGATGACTTCGACGAGGAAGGTGGCGGTGCCGGTGGCGGGGTCGAGGATTTGGACGAAGAATTCGTCCGGGGAGATGGTGCGCTTTTCGCCTGGCTCGTCGGTGAGCGGCGGGAGTTTGATTTCCGATAGAGGATTGTTGATTTTGGATTTTTGAATGAATTCGCCCCAGGTGGTGGTGTCGGCCAGACCGTCGGCGAGGCCGAACTCGGTTTGCAGGAGTTCGTGGACGCTGCGGACGATGTAGGAGACGACGGGCTGCGGGGTGTAGAAGACGCCGCGCTGGATTCTCAGGGCTTTGTTGTAGGCGTTGAGGAAGTGCTCGTAGAAGTGGATGACGGGATCGTCGCCACGGGTCTTGTTGCCGAAGTCGCGGAGGATGGCGGGGAGGTCGGTTTCCTCGCCGCGCAGGAGTTCCACCACGTCTTGGACCCCGAGTTCGTCGAAGTCGATGCCGCCCTTGCGCCCGCCCGCATGGAGGAAGGTCTGGAGCATCTCCTTGAGGAAGGGATTGGTGACGGGCACCATGTCGGAGATGTTGCTGGCGACGAGAGCGGTGCCTTTGCGCCCCTCTGACATTTCGGTGCGGGAAATGGCAGCAGTGAGCAGGCCATAGGTGATGGTCTGGGCGTAGGTATCGGCAAAACCTTCCTCGGTCAGGTCGTGGATGAGGTTGAGCTTGAAGGCGGCGTGGAGTTTCCGCAGCGGTCCATTGTCCGTCTCGCGATCGATCAGGGTTTGGGCGGCATCGCGGATGCGTTTGGCCAGCACCGCCATGGCCTCGGCCAGCATGTCGGAGGTGTTGATGACATGGCCGACGCGGTGGCGGAAGACGCCGGACCAGCGGGCGCGCCAATGGTCGAGCGATTCCTTGGCATCCGGCCAGTGGAGCTTTTCGCGCAGCTTGGTGGCGAGGTGATCGAGCTTAAGCGAGGTGTCGCCGCCGTCCCAGCCGAGCACGCGGAGCGTGGGCATGTCGCCCTCCTCTTGGTGGAAGTGGGCGAAAGAGATTTCCCGGCCGTCGTCTTCAGTCCCGAAGGCGGAGATGAAGAGCAAGTCCTCGGAGTGCCACGCCGCGCGGTCGGCCTTGTTGGCAGAGGCGCGTTTCTTCACCACGAGATGAGAAAGGATGCGGCGGAGGACGACGACGGGGAGTTTTTTCTTATCGAACTCGATGAAAAAGATACCCCACGGTTGCTTGGAATCGAGCGGACGGAGCTGGCGAATGGACTTGATCTTGGCAGCATCGGCAGGCTTGAGCCCGAGTTCATCGGGCTCGTAATCGAAGGTGAGATCCTCGATGTCATAGCCATCGAGCGGCCAGCCGAGTTCGTCCTCCAGGTAGCGGACGAGCTGTTTGAAGGTGCGAATGGAGCGGAGGTCGGGAGCGGGCATGAGCGGTGATGAGAGACGAGTAGAAGGCAAGTTTAGCGCACCAAAACCTATGGATTTTTGGGTTTGCGAGTTGGAGCGCGTTTCGCGGCAGTTTTTTTCACAGGGGCGGCTTTCTTTTCGTGAGGCGACGCTGGAGACTCAAGCAACGGTAATCCGGAGAAGAAATTGGTGGAGGGAATGATGACCGCTGGCCACGGGCCACTGCCTGTGGCAGCCCGGATGATTTCCCTAGCTGCCCCAAAGAGCATAGCGGGGCCATTGGCGTGGATGGCGCGCTGGAGCGTTGTCCCCGAAAGGTGGGGGGATGCGGAGACCGTTCCCTGGATGCGGAGGGAAAAGGCGTAGGGGAGATTTTGGCCGGCAGGAGTTTTTTGGGCGATCTCAAGTGACACCAGCCACTCACTGCCTTTTTCAGCGAGATCCTTGACCTGTGCGACGTGAGGCGTGACGTGGAGAAACTCGATGCAGTCGTCCATCGGCTTTTCGGGATCGAAGCCGGGATTCGCCTGTAAGGTGAGGTCCGTGAGGAAGTAATCGGCGAGTTGGAGCGGGGCGAGTTTCATAAGCAGGCGGCTTCTGGTGGGGATTGGACGAGCCATTCACCGACTTCCGTTGCGCTTGGGCCGAGTTTCACGAAGTCGCAAAGAATGATGTTGGTGTGGCGTTTGGCTTGGAACTGCTCGGCAACCGTCCATGTGAGGCGGGGTCCGTTCACTGCGGCGAGGCTGGCCGGAGCAAGGTAAC
Source organism: Akkermansiaceae bacterium (assembly GCA_026461385.1). Taxonomy (GTDB): domain Bacteria; phylum Verrucomicrobiota; class Verrucomicrobiia; order Verrucomicrobiales; family Akkermansiaceae; genus Luteolibacter. The sequence goes on along the minus strand of JAPJNB010000080.1, from coordinate 7,893 downwards.
CCTCGTCCAGCAAACGAAGCAATTTATTGACGATTCCCGAGGGCAGGCCGCGACCGCTTTCCCAACGGGAAAGGGATTTTTTGCCGCAGTCGAGCAAGTCCGAGAGTTGGTCCTGAGTAAGATTCAGGCGCTTGCGGAGATCGCGGATGTCCTTGCCGTGGAGGAAGCCCATGTGACGGGCACGAGTGCGCTCGATGAGCTCCGAGGATTCGGTCGTGAGAAATTCCTCGCCGAAGTTTTCATAGACCTCGACTTCGATGGTTTCCACCAGTTTTGCCGGGGTGGCTGCCGTTGCTGGCAGGTAGATGTCGAAGGGAACTTTCTTGGTGGGTTGGTTCATTTCTTTCGTTTCTTGGATTGGTAGTCAGAGATCGCACTACGGAGTTCGCCCGTGCGATCGATGTGAAGTGAGAACAAGTTAAGAATTACTTGGTTGTCGTGGAGGCCGATTTTAACATAGACGTCGACGGGGGAGTTGAACGGGTGCCTGCCGAGCATGGCCCATGTTTCGCAGAGAGTTCCGTCGAAGCGGTCATACATCCCAGTGACCATCTCGCCGTGAAGTTCGGGGGAGTGGAGTAGGTTGATGCAGTATTCATAGGCTTGTTCTTTGGTTAAAAACCCGAAAAGGTGAAATTCACTCTCGGCGGTAAGCGTCCAGCGAATTTTTTGCATGTCGCCGTCCTTCAGAATCGCGACCACGGGCGAGATCCAGCGCTTGGGTATGGGAGCGATGCGTTTTTTGGCAGACATTTCCGGTCACGAGTTGAAGTTACCAATTGATACCCTTAGGTCAAGATTATTTCAGGGGGAGTTTTTCATGAAACTTCCATCCAGCACTTGAGGACGGGGGATACTCCGATCGGAGCCTGAAGCGGGCGGAGGTGAGACTTGATAAGGTCGGTTTCGATCTTTTGCCGGAGTTTTGAAAGCGCACTGCGATCCAAGGAATGATGAATCGGCGTCTCTGGCAGCGAACGAATGAGATCGGCGATAGCGCGCGGGGTGTTGGCGACGTTCTTGCCCTCGAGATCGGTGCAGAGCCACACGGTCTCACCGGCGGGATCGGACCAGCGGGCCGCCCCGTCCGCGGCGTCGACCAAGTCGGGATCGGGGTGAGGAATGCGAAAGCAGAAGAAGACGGCACGGACCCCAGCGGTGGGGGAATGTCTGCCGGTGAATAGTTTGAGCGGCAAATCCACCAGTTTGGCAGCTGCCTCTGGGTGTAGGCGAATCAGTTCTTCGTATTCGAGACGCAGGGCCTCACTCTCACTCTCGGTCCCTTCGTATTGTTCGTTGAGTTCCTTGATGGGGTCGAACTCGTCATCGGGCGTGAGTAGCTTGCGACCCTCGATGCCGAAGGTGCGCGAGATGACCAAGGTTTTTCGGTTCACGCGATTGTAGAGGCTCAGCAAGCTGTCGAGCTCATCGGGGGGCAGGAAATTCCAGTAAACAATCTTGCCCCTTGTGGCGGCGAGGTGCGGGTGCGCAGCGAGAAGGGATTTCTCGGTTTCAACATTCACCCGGCGGTCCACACGACCGATGCGCTGCATCAGTCGGACGGGGTTCCAGTGGAGATCGTAATTGATCAGGCGATCTGCGTCTTGAAGGTTCAAGCCTTCGGCGAGGACATCGGTTGAAATCAGGACTTGGATTTCAAGGTTGTCCTTGTGGGCGATCGCTTCGGATGAGGAGCCATTGTAAAACGGAGAAAAGCGCTGGATGACGCTGCTGCGTTGGCGTTGGTTGCAACTGCCATCGATTCGTTCCACTCCTTGGACCCCAGCCTCCTTGAGGTGTTTTTCAAGATACCAAGCAGTGTCGGCAAACTCTGAGAAGATGATCACCTTGCGATCCTTTAGGTCTTTGTCGGACTTGAGCATTTTCACCAGCGCCTTGAGTTTGTCGTCTTTGGCGGGATCGACCTTGGCGCCGAGGTTGAGGAAATCGACGATCTGATCGAGGTCCATGAAGGTGTCGTCGAGAATTTCGTCGACTTTGTAGAGGCTCGGATCGAGTTTTTCGATTCCATCCAAATCTTCTTGGGTGAGGAAATCTCGATCCTCGTCATCGTCATCCCTACCGGAGGGCCAGAGCTCCTGCTGGTGCGCCGTTGCGTAGCCGATCAGCTTGGTGTTTTTGAGCTTCCAGCGTTCCAGCAGGTTTTTTTGATGCTGCGACTCCGCGTGAACCTCGACCCAGGCCAAGAGTTTTTTGAGCAAGCGCCAGCAGGATTGCTCGAACGCATGGGCCGAGCTTTCGAAGCGCTTTAGAAACTGGGTGCGAATCAAGGAAACCACCTGTGCTTGGCGACCTTCATTAAAAGATTCCAGTTCGGGGGCATCAGCCGGTCCTTGCCAGTAGGCTAGCGGGTAATAGATACTCAACGCAAAAAGAGGCTTGGTGCGGCTGAACGCCTGCTCCACGGAGTCAAGAAGACGGCCATAGGTGACCTTGAGCTTGTAGGGGGCGACGCGCGGAATTTCGCGGTTGGGGAAGACGACTGCGCCACCAGCGGTGCCACTTTCGCTTTTTTTGACATAGACCCGCGACCGCTGGACGACGAGCTCGTCAAAAATAACATCCTGTTGAAGCGCGTCTTCGATGCGGTAAAGTTCGCCTGCCTCCGTCTCTCCTGCCGCAGCTGGAGCCTGGCCAAGGGAGCGGTCCAGCTGCACAAAATGCGCGCGAAGACTGTGAATGCCAAGGTTGCGCGTATTTTTTGTGAAGTAGGCGTCATCTCCGTTGGTGGTCAGTTCCAAGATGTGGCGGAAATCGTGGACACTGTTGTTGATCGGCGTCGCCGTGAGAAAAAACATCTGCTTTTCCCGTGCGCCGGGCTGGTGCAGGTATTGTTGGAGCTTGCGGTAGCGCGATTCCTCTCGCTCACCTTCTCCGGCGACACCGGGGTTGCGGAAGTGGTGAGCTTCGTCGATGAGAATGACGTCTGCGTCTCGGATCGTTCGCTCCAAGTCGCGGGGGAAAGTTCCTTTGCGCTGAAGGTCGGTGTGATTGTAGGGAATGAAAGTGATGAAGCCGCTGTTGAGATCGGGCAGCAATCGTTCGATGGCGGGAGCCCAGACATCTTCGCGTGCGGCTTTGGGTGCGAACAGCACAACCCTTTTGCCCTCGTGCATCACCATCCGCTCAATGATCATCAGGCCGACATAAGTCTTGCCCAGTCCGACGCCGTCACAAAGAAAGGCACCACCGTATAGCCGAGCGATTTCGACAAGATTCTTGTAAGCATCCTGCTGGTAGCGGGCAAGTTTGGGAAAGATGCTAGACTGTTCTCGGTCCCACTCGTCGGGCGTTAGCTCATGACCCCGTAGTAACTCATGCAGCGCTTTGAACCAAATTTCAAAGGGGGTTCTGGGGTTTGTATGACGCTCGAAAGTATGCAGCACCTCAGCGGTGATGTCTTCGGATTCGTCCCAGTGCCGTTCGTACCACTCTTGGAGCAGCTTGACGTCATTGCCGCGGATTTGGACGTTCAGCTCCACATTATCCTCCAAGCCGGGCTTGGTGAAATTAGACGAGCCGACAAGACCGAATGAACCGATGACGGCCTGACGGGCATGGGTGAGGTAACACTTGGCGTGGAACTTGTCTTTCCGATAGACGCGGCATTGGATTTTACCAGAACGCAGGGCCTCAACCACGGCAGGAACTCCGGCAAGGAAATCATTCGCTTTTTTTTCACCCTCGATGCTGGAGTCAAGCGTGGTCGCGATTTTTCGCAGGCCCTCTTCAAAGGCGCGCTTGGTCCGCTTCGAAACCTCATCACCCATCAAAAGGCGAATGGAGTCCAATTGCTGCCACTGATCCTTGAGGGCAAGAAGCGCGCCCACTTCAAAATAGCCCGTCGCAATATCAATCGACTTCGACAGCTCGCACCAGTCCGTAAGATAATTGCGAACCTTCCACTCGCTATCGCTGTTATCGACGATGAAGAGTTCAGAGGCGGATTTTGAACCAAGCATTTTAGAAAAAGTATTAAGGTCTTTAGGTTTTCAGCGGGTTGAGTCACTGCTAGGCGCGGCCTCCCAGTTCCCCAGCACTTCGCCCAGGACTACGGTGTAGCTGAGGTTGCCTTGCTCAAGATCTACATCGGGGAGGAACTCGTCGTCGAGCGAGGAGAGCAGCGGCTCGATGTCGGCGTCCTTCAGGCCGGAGCCTTTGAGGATGATCACCGTGCCGGCGACTGTTCCATTGGCGAGGTAGTGGTGATCCACCGCAGCAAGGTCCTTGCCATCGCGGAGGGCGAGAAAGCGCTCGGAGGATGGGGTGCGCAGGGTGCGCAGGGTGCGTTTCCAGGTGAGGTTCATGTCAGTGAGGTGGCGATCCAGTGAGTGAATACAAGCGAGGCAGGGAAAGCGGAGAGCGGAAATGGAGAGTTTCAGAGGTCAGAGGTCAGAGGTCGGAATTTGCTTACTTCTATCAGATGGGGTGGGACAAATAGGGGGATACGCTCAAAAAATTTGGAAAAAGTTTCACTTTTGGAGAATTTCAAATTCTGTGCCCCTTAATCGTTCACTTTTGAGCAGCTGCCTCAAGGAAAATTCTAACATTCATGAGTGGATCCGGCACCGCACAGGTGGGAATTCCCCGTGCAAGCCGAAAATTCCCGGCAGCTGCAAGGTGATCTTCAATTTGTCCGGGAAGTTGAAATAGAAATCATGACGCGGCGGAAAGAGCATCAAAAAACTGATCCGGTGCGGGAGTTTCCGCTTGTCCTCGACGAAAATACCCATAACGGTAGTGGGATGGAAACTGAAGATAGTACCGGCAGGTTTTTAGCATCAAGGGTTTACAGTCGTTGGAAATGGGCGGCGCGCTTCGGTTTGATGGTCGTTCCCATGCTGGTGTTGTTGTCCGGCGGCCTAGTTCTTTTCCTATCGCCCAAACGTTTCAAAAGCACGGCGCTGGTGGAATTTCAAAACGCCCGCAGTCCGCAGGAATCGGCGAAAATGTGCAAATCGCTCGCCATTTTGAACCGTGTCATCGATGAGTTCGATCTGATGGGGCGATTGCAGGTGGATCGCGAGGAGGTATGGAAGATACTTGCCGAAACCGTCGAGGTGAAAGTCATCCCGGACACCCGCCTGATCGAGATCACCGCGACTTTCGCGAACAATGAACTCGCCAAAGACATCGCTGATGAAATTCCCAGATACCTCGCCAAATACGAGAATGAGCAGGTGCAAGCCGCCATCACCGAGAAAATGGTGAAACTGGACGACCTCATCCTGAACGCACGTGACACAGCGGCGGAAAAGGCTGTGGAAGTTTCCAAAATCGAGAAAATCCAGGGACAGGATGGCCCTGAAAATGGTGCAACTCGCAAACTGGAGCGTGCCCGCCGGGCCTCGCTCCTTGCCGATGCCGATGTCGAGCGGCTGCTGGTTTTGCGGGCGGATGCGAAGACTTCATCACTCAATTCCGAGCCGCGTATGATCGTCCACACCAAGCCCTACATTTCGGGCACCAGTTGGTCCACCTCCTCTATGGGGAGCAATCCGGACGAGCTCAGTGATCTCGCGCTTGAGGCGCTTGCTGCCGGGCTGATTGTAGCGCTGCTGCTTCCCTATCTCTGCGAACTGGCATTTCCCGTGCAAAGTAACCGCCCGATGCCTTTGGATATTGTTTACGATATGTGACTTGTAGCGAAATCTGCTAGCTTTTAGACTTCCAATCCCTCGGGAACCGCCTCAGGTCCTGGCGTAGCTCGAACCTTGCCGACATTGGGAGAAGAACTGATCTAACAGATTGAAGCCCTGTGGGCCGAGCCCCAGCCCGATTGGGCCCGCAAGTGCCTGCTCGTGGTTCGCCTCAATGCCCAACACCATCAATACCGTCGCGCAGATCAAGGAGATCACCGGAGTTTGCCGACAGACGATCTTCACCTACCGCGACAAGCTGGTGGCCGGGGGAGTCGAAGGGCTGCTCAAGCGCGGGTGGGCCGGAGCTCGCGAGCCGGTGTCGACAGGCGGAGGGATTTGGCCGCCTGCTGAATTCACCGACCGCCAACCGGCTCCACCGCAACCTCAAGCGGCTGAAGGATCATCTCATCGCGGTGGCCAAAGGCTGGACCACCCCGGACAAGGTCCACTCGATGATCCGCAGTTGGATGCGCGATCAGGCAAGCGCTGGCGCTCCGCACTAAAGTCGAATTGCTAGAGGATTTTGTTATAAAAAGGGATCACACCCCACCAATCCGCCATACGGAGTGAGCGCCTCGTCGCTGCCAAGGAGTTGAAATTGCCCGCTTGCAAGAAGGAATCTGAAATTCAGCTCTCTTTCACCCAGTAAGTGAGAGGTTTAGTATAAAAAAATCCCGCCAACGGGAAAATCGCTGGCGGGATTGATGAAATCTAAAAATCTGGGATGATTAGAACGTCTGAACGCGGGAATGGCTGAAACCGTTTTCAAAGCCAAGCTCCGGTGGGAACTCCGAAAGACCATCCTTCACATTCATGTCAATGCGGTTGTCTTCACCACAACGCTGATACGGTGGCTTAAAGGTACCACGATAGGTTGGTACCGCGAAAGTGATCAACTCGAAGCATCCATAGCCCAAACGGCGGAGGCCACGACTGGTCCCGTCGACGATGCCATGGGTATAGCCGGAGTTGCGTCCTTGCTCATCGCCCTTGCGGACCATTTGCTCTGGGATCTCAACGAAACCATAGACGATGTTGCTCAAAGCCCTACCGAGCTTCCGAGTCGCCGTGTAGGTCGACCCTGGAGGTGCTTGAATATCGGCGAATACGGCGCCGCTGAGGACTGCGAAGGTACTAGCAATAACTAGGAGTTTTTTCATGCTGCGGAGAGGTTAATGGATCGGATGAGGAGTTGGCAACGGGAATTTCAGGGACTCGATGTTTTTTTTAGAGTTCAAAGCTCAGCACCCGAATGATCCCGGGCGTGGCCCGAAGTGACTCGAGCAGTTCGTTTGGCGGGTTGGTGTCCACCTCGATCACCGTCACCGCTCTCTGGCGGTCACTGGTCCGGCTCAGGGCCATGTTGGCAATGTTCACCGCCGCGCCACCGAGCGAGGTACCGATCGTGCCAACGATGCCGGGACGGTCGTCATTTTCGACAAACAAGAATTTTCCGGTTGGGTTCGTTTCGACGTGATGTCCAGCGATGTGAACAATCCGGGCAGATTTACCAAAAAACGTCCCGGCCACGGTGCAGACCTCTTTGCCTTTGATAGCGGAGACCTCGATGAGCTCCGTGCAATTCGTCGCGAGCGCTGCGGTTGATTCGGTCACGCTGATCCCGTGCGACTTGGCGATCGCTGGGGCATTCACGAAATTCACGTGTGCTTCATCATAGGCTTCCGCAAGAAATCCGCTGAGTACCTTGCGCGTCACCAATTCCGTGTCGAGTTCGGAAACCGGTCCGAGATAAGACACGCGGATGGCGTCGGATTGACCCGGAGCAATCTTGGAAAGCAGCTTGCCGAGCGAATTGGCGAGGTCGAGATACGGCCCCACACTTTCGAGCGTGCGGCTATCCAAATTCGGCATGTTGACCGCATTGCGGATCTCACCGGTGACGAGAAAATCGCGGACTTGGTGAGCCACTTCGATGCCCACATTCTCTTGGGCCTCAGCGGTCGATGCCCCCAAATGCGGAGTGAAGACGCACTTTTTCACCCCGAACAGCGGGAAGTCTGCCGTTGGAGGCTCGGTTTCAAACACATCCAAAGCAATTCCCGCGAGATGACCCGAGTCGATATGCGCCTTGGCGGCAGCTTCATCGACGAGTCCACCACGAGCGCAATTGATGATCAGGGCGCCAGGATTCATGAGCCCGATGCGCTCGGCATTGAGAATGTGCTGTGTTTCAGGCGTCAGCGGAATATGCAAGGTCACCACATCGGCG
>JAPJNB010000079.1 GCA_026461385.1 Akkermansiaceae bacterium | reverse complement strand
CCTGTGCGACGGCGATCGTTGAGAATAAGACGATGGATGCCGACGGGGCGGCTTTGAGGGCGGGGAGGGCGGCTTGGATGGTGGCGACCGCTCCGAGACAGTTGATTCGGTAATCGTTGAGAAAATCTGCTTCGGTGAGACGGTGGAACGGCTTGAGGGTGATGTTTCCTGGAAAGTAGACGAGACCGTCTAAAACGGGTGGCAGTGTGAGTGGAGAGGGGTTCAGCGCATCGAATGGCTGCACGGGGATCCCCATGGCCACGAGTGGTTCCGGGCTGCGGGCTGCGGCGACAAGAGAAACCCCTTGGGAAAGTAGCAGTTCCGCCGTGGCGAGGCCAATTCCCGAGTTACCCCCAACCATCAAAATCTTGCGTGACATGGCTGAATCTCGCCACAGATCAGGATTGGTCAAGGTGGGCTTGTTGAATGGATGATCTTTTTGGATCGAGGTCTAAGCATTCGACTTCATTAGAATCACCCAGAGGTGCTTTGAATTGTCGACCAGAGAGCAAAAAAGGGCGGTCTGTGTTAGACCGCCCTAGGATTTTCACCGATGGATCAAGCGTACGACGACTCCACCCGTTGGGCGACGTCGCGGTAGCCGTAATCGACCTCGTAGATTTGTTTGAAGCAATCGAGGGCGGAGACCTTATCGGTCATTTCCAAGTGGATGAGGCCTTTTTCATAGAGGACTTCTTTTTTGATTCCGTCCATGGCGACGAGGTCGGCGAGGGCATCCGAGAGTTGCTTGATGGACAAGTCGAACATGCCCTTGGCGCGGAAAGTGCGGCCGAGGAGGAGGAGAACCTTGGTGCGGATGTGTGGGTTGCGGGTGGCTTGTTGCAGGTGGGGGATGGCGGCGCTGTGGTCGCCGGCGTGGTAGAGGGCAGATCCGAGTTCGAAGCGGAGGTGAGGATCGGTCGGGTTTTGATCGACGCGGCGTTGGGCTTCCTTCACTTGCTCGGCGAGGCGGTCTGCTTGGCGAGCTTCGAGAGCGGTCTTGAGTTCGAGGTTGTTTGGATCTGCTGCTGAGGCGGCTGCGAGAGTTTTCAGATCGGTTTCGATCGCGCGGTCATTCATTGCAGACGCCTTGGTGGCGAGGGCGACGTCGCCATTGCTTAGGCTGTGAGCCCAGTTGAAAAAGGTGTGGGCATTTTTCCAATCTTCGAGTTGTTCGTAGAGGTCGGCGAGATCCTTCACGGCGGAGAGTTGGTTAGGATTCTCGTTGTATTTTTGGATGGCACGGTCGCGACGATCTTCGAGTTGTTCGCGAGTGAGGCCCGTTCTTGATGCCTTTTCGAGTTCTTCGAATTCGGCGGTATTTTTCATCAGTGAGCGCATGTCGGCGTTCTCATCCCACTTCTGCTTTTGCATGGAAGCGCGGGCGGATGCATCCTTGGAGCCCTTGATGGCGGCACCGTCGGTGGGGTGGTGCTTGATGATGTCGTTGTAAACTTCGGTCGCGAGGTCTGCTTGTTCGCGGGTGATGTAGAATTCGGCGAGTCGGTGCAGGAGTTTGGCATTTTCGGGATTGCCTTTGCGAACGGTTTCGAGGGCGAACGCGGCCGTTTCGAGAAGCTCGAGTTTGATGCAAACATCGAAGAGTAGCTCGTTCGCTTGGTCGTTGAGAGGGTCTTTTTCGAGCTCTTTTTCGATGAGTGGGAGGGTTCCCTCTGGGTCTTTTTTCGCTTGGCCTTGGAGTTTCATCATGCCCATGCCACCGGTGGAAATGCCAAAGAGTCCGCCTTTCTTTTTCGCATTTCCAGCGAGTTGGAGTTCGCATTTGCGAAGCATTTTACGTCCTTCCAAGAACCCTGGGCTTTCTTTCACCACCGCCTGGAGAAGGCTGACGGCGTAGTCGACGTTGTTGGTTTGAACTGCGGTCACGGCTTTGAGCCAGGTTGGCTTGAGGGATGGCGCGAGTTCTTTTTCAGTGATTTCAGGCATGGTGGTGAGAGCGCTTGGTGTTTTTAAATTGCCGTGTGGCGAGGGTTGAGGGAGGGAAAATGAATGGGGATCGCCGACTTTGCAAGCATGGGTGACGAAGAAAAGTGCGTTAGGTTCTGGTGGTGGCATTTTTTGGCATTGCTGGATTTATCCGGATAGGATACCCATTCGGAGCAGGGCGGTGGTTTTTGATGAACTCGCCTTGGTGATTCATCCGATTTCAATATGCCCCAACGTCCCAACACTTCCGGCCGCCGTAACAATCGCAACCGCTATGGTCCGCCCAAGCGCTCCACCAAGGACGAGGAGGAAAAGGCAGTTGAGGTGGATGGCGAGATTTCATCCGTGCTCGCAGGGACGATGTTCCGGGTAAAACTCGAGAGCGGCCACGAGGTTTTGGCGCACATTTCTGGCAAGATGCGCAAGCGGTTCATCCGCTTGGTGGTGGGCGACAAAGTGAAGATGGAGATGTCGCCCTACGACCTTACGAAAGCACGGATCGTTTTCCGTCTGAGCTGAGGGCTTGGCTTTCAGTGCCTTGAATGCCCGTTGGTCGTCAAGCGGTTGATGGGTCAATCGTAGTCGGACGAGACCTCGGCGGCTTCAAGTGCAGCCACCGATTGGTTACTGCGTCTTTCGATGACGATTTCACCGAGTAGTTCGCTTTGGCGAACCATGAACTGGTTGAGTTTCATTAGTTCCAGCAGGGCAAGAAAGGTCACGATGACCTCGGCCTTGGTCGTGGCCGATTGGAATAGCTCCTCAAAGCGCTTCACTTCACCCGGGGCAAAATGGCTGAGGAGCAGCTCGATTTTGTCCGAGACCGTGAAGCGGTCGTCGATGATGTCGCCGAAGTCGTGTGACTCCTCAAAGCGTTTGAGAACATTTTGGAATGCTCGAATGAGGTCAAAAATCGAGACCTCTGCGAGGGTGGCTGGCTCCTCGGGTGGCGGTGCGTCGCTGGCGTCCGCTTGGTGAGCAAATCGGTTTTCCTGCTCGAGTTCGCGCAAGCAGAGGAATCCTGCAGCATCCTTGAATTTCTTGTACTCAATGAGTTGTCGGATCAGCTCCCAGCGTGGATCGTCCTCCTCGGCGTCCTCCTCAGGCGGCTGATCGATTCTCGGCAGCAGGGTTCTACTCTTGAGGTACATCAGGTTGGCAGCCATCACGATGAACTCCGAAGCGAGGTCAATGTTCAGAAGCTTGAAGGTGTTGATGTAGTCGAGGTACTGACGGGTGATTCGCTCGATCGAGATGCAATGGATGTCAACCTCGTCCTTTTTGATGAGGTAGAGCAGGAGATCGAGTGGGCCTTCAAAGATTTCGAGGCGAACTTTGTATTCATTAAAATCCACAGGGCGGGTGTTACGGTATGAGTTTGATTGTTGCGAGGGTAAATTTCACTCGCATCAGGCTGGATTGCGGATTTTACTTCTCAGGTCACTTTGTGTGATGCGTTATGGAGTCCGAGCAACTAACAAATTTCAATGATCGCCTGAACCAGTGGATCAGCAGCCAAGGGTTTTGGTTTCAACTGCGTTATTCAATCATGAGTGGCGGGAACCGTGGTGTTTTGATGTTTCAGCTCTTCAATGCAGGGTTGCGAGCCCTTATTTTCTTCGTGATTGCGGGGCTTGCAGTGACTGCCTACCTGGTGAAACGCCCAAATACCAACCGATTCAAGACCGATCTCAAACAGTCGATTATGGCTGGGCTGTCTGCGACGGAAGTGGAAATGCGTGGAGCTTCCCGGGTTCAAGGACAACTGGGAATTGCGCGGATCGCTTGCCAGGGGGGAGAGGGCTCCTTTTTCTCGTCGATTGAGGCGAAGAACGTTCATTCAAAGATGGGACTACTCGATGGGGTGCTCGGACAATGGGACATGGGGGCGATCGGGATTTCGATCTTGAATATGGATTTGAAGGCTGGAGCGGATGACGCTGCTTCTGCCAAGATGCTTGCGGATGCTTTATTCCGAAAGTGGGACTCGGTGTTGATTCAATCGCTGGACATCGGTGATGCTTGCCTTCAGTGGGGTTATTCCGAACCCACTCGCGGCGGGATCGAACACTGCTCGATTAAAATTCAACGGGGTGATCATTCCATGAAGATCGTCGTCAAAGGTGGGCGGTTTCACCAAAATTGGCTGCAAGGACTTGAGATCGTAAATCTAACAATCGCCTGTGATCCTAACGGAATGACCTTTGAGAAAGCGGAGTTGCGCGCTGGCGAGGGGACAGTTGATTTTTCTGGGTTGAGAGTGATCGGTGGAGAGCGTCCTATGGTGGATGGGGTGGTGAAAATTCGCAAACTTGCGATGGAAAATACGTTGCCGGATGTGTTGGATGGCTTCGTTGAGGGATCCATATCGGGGGAATTCAAGGTCTCGGGATCCACGAACACCGCGGAAGGAGTTGGCTTCGCTGGCAAGGTGACTCTCGACGGGGATGATACCATTTCCCTGCGCGAAAAGTTCCACGTCCTGAGGGCACTCTCGGTGGTTGACTATGTGAGAAACTATCACCGACTGGACTTCCGCAAAGGTTCCTTTCAGTTGAAAACGAAGGGTGGCGGGTTAGTGATTGAAGACCTTTCGATCCAGACCGACGACCATTTTTCACTTGAGGGAAATGTGTCGGTTCGGTTGCCGACGCTAGAGGAGGCGCAGGCTTCGGTGGCGAAAAACAGCATTGCGGGTGGGACGCCTCTATTTGCCAATGAGACTTCAGGACAGGATCAAGCCGGGAAGGCTGGTGGTGGTGATTTCTCCCTGCGGCGGGCGGCCATGGAGGAAAAGAAAGTGAAGCAGCAGCAGGATGCCTTGGGCGGGAATGTTTCGTTGTTAGATCGCATGAGCTTGGCGTTCGAGGCGCGCGATATCGAGAAAGAAGAGGTGAAGCGGATTTCAGGAACCCTGCGTTACAGTGGAAGCTTCCAGGTCACGCTGCCTCCCGATGCCTTTGAGCGTGCTCCCAAGCTTGCCGCTCAGTTGCCTGTGGATGCCAATTTGGGTCGGATACCTCTGATGATTCCCGTCGAGGGGACTCTTTATGAATTGACGCTCAAGCAAGCTGAAGAAATCTATCAGCTCGGGACTCGTAAGGACTAAGCGCGGGTTCCGATGCCGAGGGTATCGTAAATTTCTCGGGTGGCGTGGCTTTTATTCAGCGTGTAGAAATGGATTCCATCGACTCCTCCGTCGAGTAGCCCTGCGCATTGTTCTGCAGCGTAGTGGATTCCGACGCGCTCGACGGCGGCCGCATTGGATTTCGCGCGCTCGAGTGCCCGCAGCAACTTTGCGGGGTACCTTGCCCCTGCGGCGAGTTCCGCCATTCGTTTCATGCCTTGGACCGAGGTGACTGGCATCACACCGGCGATGATCGGAACCTGGATGCCTGCGAGATCACAGCGGTCGCGGAAATCGAAGAAATCGTGATTGTCGAAAAACAACTGCGTGCAAATGTAATCCGCCCCTGCATCGACCTTTGCCTTGAGAAAGTCCAGTTCGGCAACCCGGTTTGGAGTGGAGGGGTGGCCTTCAGGAAAACCCGCCACGCCGATTCCAAACCCCCGAGGATCTGGATGCGCACCGGATGCGTTGAAGTTACGAATGAATCGCACGAGATCGGCCGCTTGTTGGAATTCCCCTTGTGACCAGTCGTAGTTCGGTTGGTCCTTGGGTGGATCACCGCGGAGGGCCAAAATATTGGTGACGCCTGCGGCCGCATAGCGTTGCAGGATTTCTCCGACTTCGGATTCGGAGTGTCCCACACAGGTGAGGTGGGGAACGGGTGGGATGCTCGTCGTTTGCTTGATTTTTACCACGAGGTCATGAGTGAGTTCTCGAGTGCCTCCGCCTGCGCCATAAGTGATCGAGACAAAACTTGGCTGGAGCGGTTCGAGCTCACGGATCGCTTGGTACAGATCCTCCCAAGTCGCCTCGGTGCGGGGTGGGAAAAATTCAAACGACAGCGATGGTTTCGTGCGGTCGAGGATATCGAGGATGTGCATAGGGTGTGGTGATAGGTATTCCCGTCTTGAGCCGAAACTTTTTCAGGTTGCGTGTGTTTATTTGGCGAATCCGCTTGGCTGAATGAATCAAAACAAGCGACAAACTGCCATGAAAACAATCCCTGTTTCATTTCTTATTGCTGGAATCCTCCTGCCGGTGGTTTGTGATGCTCAAATGCAAGATCCGCCGAATGAGCCAACGGGTGACCCAAAAGGTGGTCGGCGCGGGGTTGAGAGACCCTTTGTCGAGGCTTGGGAGCGGACCGATCAAGACCGAGACGGGTTCATTTCCAAAGCTGAGTTCGAAGGGATCACACGCATCGCGAATTTACCTGAAGAGAAACGCGTCAATCTCTTCAATCGCCTTGATAAGGACAAGGATGGGAAGCTGAGCCGTGAAGAGCTTGGCCGCTTTGGGAAGCCGCAGGAAGGTCAGAAAGAACGGCCGATGAAGAGGCTTTGGGAGTTGGACACGGATAAAAGTGGTGGCGTCAGTTTCGAAGAGTTTAAAAATGGTCCGTTATTCATGAAGTTGCCCGTAGAAAAGCAGGAGGCACTTTTTCGGAGACTGGACACGGATGGCGACCGCTTCATCACCCCCAAAGATCGGCCCGACCCTGAGGGCAAGCATCCTGACGGGAAGGCACGCCCCAACCGGCCAGATGGGGTACGTCCTCGTCCAGAGGAGAACCGGGAAGAACCGCCTGAGGCGATGATCTCACATTTTGACTCGAATGGTGATGGGCGTTTGTCCTTTGCTGAATTTCGGCTCAGTCCGGGGGTAAAAAATCTGACTGAGGACGAGCAGGAGAAACGCTTCAATCAGTTGGATCGCAACGGTGATTTGCAGATTTCCCTTGGAGATTTCGGGCCACCGCCACCAACGCCCCCAGCCAAATAGCCGCCGATTCGGGCACGCTGGCGCGAGACAGCGAGAGAGATGGCTGGAAGAAACGAGGCAGGATCCGCTGGGCTTGTTTCACCCAGCTACCGTGCGGCTTCTTCATCAAGTGGGTTCCACCCGCACCTCGGCGAGCCCTTACGGTGCTGCAGAGATGGTTTCTGACTTGGCGGCCGAAGCGAGGACGACCTCACGAATGCTGCCGCCTTTGCGATTGCTCCACCAGAGCACCACGGGGGATGCGATGAAGATCGAGGAGAAGGTTCCTACGATGATACCGATGAAGATAATGACCCCGAAATCGCGCAGCGCTGCACCACCCGCAAATGCGAGGATTGCGACACTGATGAGCGTCGCACCCGAGGTAAGCAAGGTCCGGGAAAGCGTGGCGTTGACCGCCTCATTCATGATCTTCTCAACGGAGTCGGTCCGGTGGAGAAGCATCTCACGGATCCGGTCGAACACGATGATCGTATCGCTGATCGAGTAACCGGCGATGGTCAGGACGGCGCCCACGTGGATCAGCGAGAGCTCGCCGCCCATCAGGACGATGATGCCCACGCAGATGATGATGTCGTGGAAAATGGCGACAAAGCCACCCAGGGCAAATGAGAACTCAAAGCGGGCGGTCATGTAGAGGACAATGCCGAGCAGTCCGAGCCCGATGGCGATGAGCGACTGGACCAAGAACGAGCTTCCGATCAACGCGGAGACCTCTTCTTGGCTCGCTGCGATGGTGTAATCGGATGAGTCTGCCTTTTTCATGCTTAAGGCGGGGATCGACTCGCGCAATTTCTCGGTGATGGCTGGGGCGTCCTTGGTCGCACAGCGGACGGTGAGCATGGCGCCTGATGTGAGGTTGTTCTCCTGTTGGGGGTAAGCTGCTTTTGAAAGTTTGACACCTTCAATGGCTTTTTTGATTTCCTCCATGGGCACTTTGTTTTCCTTGCCGAAAAGGAAAGTGATGCGTGTGCCGCCGGTGAAGTCGATTCCGAGAGAGCGCTCACCGCGAACGGCAAAGGCTCCTAGGGACATAAGAAGCGTGGCGACAGCCAATCCGATGCAGAGTCGGCGCTTGCCCATGAAGTCATAGTTGGCCGACTTGATGAGGTGAAGGAAGGTGAGCTTCTTGAAGAGCCCAAGATCCACGCCCCAGCGGAAAATCACCCGGGTCACCAGGATGGCTGAGAAAAGCGAGGCCGTTACCCCAATGATCAGGGTGATCGCGAATCCTTTGATCGGGCCACTGCCGAGTCCGAAGAGAATCACCGCGGTGATCAGCGAGGTCACGTGGGAGTCGAAAATCGCGGTGAAGGCGCGGTCGTAGGATGCTTCGAGTGCGTTTTTAAGAGATTTTCCTCCGCCGATTTCTTCACGCAAACGTTCGTAAATCAACACGTTTGCGTCCACCGCCATGCCGATCGTGAGGACCATGCCTGCAATTCCAGGAAGCGTGAAGGTGAAACCAAACATCGCCATTACGCCGAAAAGAATCACCGTGTTGACGATCAATCCAACAATCGCGATGAGGCCAGACACTCGGTAGTAAATCAGCACGAAGAGGAAGGTCATCGCGAGGGCGAGCACCCCGGCCACGAGGCCTTGTTTGACCACCGCAGAGCCGAGGGTGGGGGAGACGTTGCGGAATTCGCCGACCTGCAGCGCATTTTCCAGCGGGTTCATCAGCGCGTTGGCGAGGTTTTGAACTTCGCCGGGTTCGTGGAGCCCCTCGACGATGAATTGCTTGCCGAGAGGGACTTGATTGACCACGGGAGCGCTGATGACCTCCCCGTCGAGGACGATCGCGATGCGGTCCACTCCAGGGCGCATGTCTTTGGTCAGAGCGATCATCTTGTCGGTGCCAGCACTGTTGAGGGTGATGGCGACGGCATCCACTTGCTGTGGGGAAGGGGTGGCGAGGGCGATGTCGCTGCCTCCGAGGGCCGTCCGGCGATTGAGAAGGATGGGGATTTTAATTTCCTTGCCATCGGCGTCCTTGCTTTTGTGTTCGTAGGCACGATATCCGGGGATGATCTCAGACCCGTTCAGCACCCGTGCTGCCAAGGATTTTCCATCGGCTCCGACTTCTGAATTGCGAGGGCTGACCTCGCGGAGTTCGAGCTTGGCGACCTTTTCTAGGGTGGTGCGGATGCGGTCCGACTCCTTGGGTTCGACCCCGGGCATTTGAAGGAGGATGCCATCTTGACCTTGGCGCGCGATGATGGGTTCCGCGGTCCCCATGCCGTTCAGGCGTTTTTCGATGACGGTGATCGCTTGATCCACCTGTGATGGAGTGATCGGGATTTCGGTGCCATCGGCCGTGATCTTCGGTTGGATCTTCAGTGCGAAGGAAGATCCGCCGAGAATGTCGATGCCGCCCTTGAGTCGTTCGCGAGGTGGAGAGGCGGCAAGGATGCAAAGGGCACAGATTCCCAAGGTGAGGAAAGTACCCACATTGCGTTTGGTTCGCTCCAACTCGGTGGAGAAATACCAGAAAAATAAAATCATCAGCACAAGGCCGGTGATGAAAAGGGTCAGCGGATCTTCGTAGAATGCGGTGGCAGCGAGCATGGTGTCAAATTCGTGTTAGGCTCCGAGATGGGGCCGAGTTTTGGGGAGGATTTTAGGTTTGGATTTTAGACGGCAACTTCCTTCTTTTGAACCGAGGCAACCGCGGATTTGTCAAACTCCATGTGGGTTCCTTCGGCCACTTTGATCATGACCGAGTTCTCTTTGACGTGGTGAACGATTCCGTGGATTCCGGCGGTGGTGACCACGCGATCACCCGACTGGAGTGAGGCGATCCGCGCTGCCATTTCTTTGCGTTGGCGTTGTTGCGGGCGGATCAGGAGGAAATAAAACATCACCGCCATCAGCCCCATCATCACGATGGGGTTACCAAGGATGCCTTGCGCACCGCCCGCAGGAGGCGCCTGTGCGATGAGCGAGGAGGCGAGAAATGAGTGGATTGGTGTCATTGAGTAGCGGATTGGGTGTAACGTTGAACGAAAGACTTTTGATAATCAAGGAAGGTTCCTGCGGTGATTGCCTCTCTGGCACCTGCAACGAGGGACAGGTAGAAATGCAGATTGTGGAAGGAAAGCAATCGTAAACCGAGGATTTCGCCAGCTCGGAAGAGATGGCGGAGGTAGGCGCGGGAGAATCCGGCGACGTGAGGGTGCGCACTTTCGCATAATGGCCGGGGGTCATTGGCGTGGATGAGGTTTTTGATATTGATCGGGCCATCGAGCGTGCAGGCCATGCCGTGGCGGGCGATGCGGGTGGGCATCACGCAGTCAAACATGTCCACCCCGCGGGCGATCATTTCCAAAATTTGGGGTGGCGTCCCCAGTCCCATTGCATAGCGGGGCTTGTCGCTTGGGAGAAATGGCACCGCGTTGTCGATGGCTCGAAACATCTCGTGTTCGGGCTCACCGACTGAGACGCCACCGATTGCGTATCCCTCGAAGTCGAGTTCGACCAGTTCCTTGGCCGATTGTTCGCGCAATTCGGCGAAGGTCGATCCTTGAACGATTCCGAAATGTTGCTGCCGACCTGATCCGGAACGGGGTTCGTTTGCGACCACCCAATCCTTGCATCGTTTGGCCCAGCGGCTGGTGAGTGCGAGAGACTTGGCCGCGTAGGCCTCATCACACGGGTAGGGCGGGCACTCGTCAAAAAGCATTGCGATGTCTGACCCGAGAGCCCCTTGGATTTCCATGCTTCGCTCGGGAGTGAGCAGCATTTTAGAGCCGTCGAGGTGGTTTTGGAAGCGCACACCTTCCTCGGTGATTTTCCGCAACTTCGCGAGCGACCAGACCTGAAATCCACCCGAGTCGGTTAAAATCGGTTTTTGCCACGTTGAGAAGCCATGAAGTCCGCCGAGATCCCGGATAAGCTCGTGTCCGGGTCTGATCCACAGGTGGTAGGTGTTTCCCAGGATGATTTGGGCCCCGAGAAGTTCCAATTCTGCGGGGTGGAGGGTTTTTACCGTGCCTTGCGTCCCCACCGGCATGAAAATCGGGGTTTGCACCGATCCGTGCGGTAAATCCAAGCGGCCACAGCGGGCAGATGTCGATGGGTCGGTGGCAAGTAAAGTAAAGGACACGGGAATCAGCCGGAGGCTAGTGGACGCGTCGTCCTGCGCCAAGCCCAATCCCGAGGCGGAGGATTTTTACGGGTAAATCCGTGTTTTTTAGAAAATTCCACTACCGAGTGGAGTTAGTAGACTGAGAACTTGGTGATTTTCACCTTACGGACTGAGAATTTTCTCTGGCGTAACTGAAATTGCACGTTAAGTTTGAGTCACGTTCCTAAGAATACAACAACACAAAAAAACATACCCATATGA
Organism: Akkermansiaceae bacterium; assembly: GCA_026461385.1. Lineage (GTDB taxonomy): Bacteria > Verrucomicrobiota > Verrucomicrobiia > Verrucomicrobiales > Akkermansiaceae > Luteolibacter. The sequence goes on along the minus strand of JAPJNB010000079.1, from coordinate 178 downwards.
AATTGCTACTCACAGCGCTTTGCGCATCGTTCATGGTCATCCCAGCCGCATTCGCCAGCGATTGCGAAAAAGGCAAATGCGATAAGGACAAGAAAGCCGAAGGCACACTCGTCGCAGAAGGCAAGTGCAAGAAGGATTGCGATGACGAGAAGAAGGCCGAAGGCACTCTTGCTCATTG
>JAPJNB010000078.1 GCA_026461385.1 Akkermansiaceae bacterium | reverse complement strand
CAGCTCGACACGAAACCGCGACAATCCGGCGTTGCGCAGGTGTTGGAAGTAGCGAGCGCCGGTTTGAGCTTTGCCATTGAAGAGGGTGTTGCGGCAACCGACATCGGCTTGCAGGCGGTGGAGTTGGCCGACTCGGTCGCGGAGGTGGACGACGTGGGTTTCACAGGGGCGGCCGCAGTCTTTGTAGGTGGTGCCTTTGCTAAGGAAAGTGCAGAAAACGCAGTGCTCCATGTGAAACATCGGCATGTGCTGGTGCAGCGTGAGCTCAAACCAGTCGACCGGCGCACCAGCCAGAAGCTCGAGCACTTGGCCGATGTTGAGATCGTAGGAAATCGTGAGATGCTCGAGGCCTGCGTTTTCCATCAAGAGTTTTGCGGTGATCGGATTGGCGACGTTGAGGGAGAAATCGCCGATTTTTTTTAAGTCGCTACGATGCTTGTAGTAGTGGAGCGCGCCGAGGTTGCGGAGGAGTAGACCGTCGGGCTCGGCCTTTTCGATGAGTTTCAGGTATCCGGTCTCGCCGGGCTTGAGGATTCGTGGCGTCGCGAGGTGGATTTGAGATCCAGCGGCTGCATTTTCAGATCGGAAACATGCCACCGCATCCTTGTAGCGGCGCGGGTCTTCGAAGTCGCAGTAGATTGATTCCACTCCGCACTCGATGGCCGCGCGGACTTGTTCGAGCGTGCGGCAGAGGACGAAGAGTTGGGGCGCTTGGAGCTGGGTGCTTGGAATTGCCGGCAGTAGATCGCGGAAGGTGGTGGTGATCGTTGGCTGTGGCACCCGAATCGCGGCGGCGGTTTCCAGATGCTTGACGAGGGCGCGGCGGAGTTGGTTCAGCGTGGAAACGGCGATGTGGCAATTTCCTTCAAGCTGGTTATCCAACGAGCCAAGGGCAAAGGACGAATCGCCGAGTCGTCCGAGTTGAGCGACGAGAGTTTCGGTGCTGAGTGGGTGTTTGGCCGCCTCTTGCAGGGGAATCTCACTGCGCACCACGCAATCGCCGCTGTGGATTTCGATCGGTTCGCCGGGTTTGCCGCTGACGATCAGATGAAGCACCGATTTTTTCTCGGGTGGGCGAGTGTTTTGCCAGAACCGGCGGAGTTCCGAGTCGAGCTTGGGGTCGGATGTCTTGTAAAGCGTGTGGCCGGGCTTGATGCGGTCGAAGTTGATGCCGCTGTAGGTGAGGTGGAAAATCAGGCGATCGCCCTCGATCACCCAAATCCGTGCGCCTTGCTCGAGGTCGCGGTTTTCGCCGGCATCGAATACGACGCCGTCGCCAGCGGTGAAGGGCACATCGGTCCGATTGCCTAGCCGGATCCAGCCGGGACCACAGTCAATGATTTCACCTAACAGCGGACCGCGTTTCTTGCCGAATTTTCCATGAGTGAGGTACGGGTGATTGGTCCCGGCAAACCATCCGGTGCTGAGTCCGCGGGAGAACGTCATTTCAAGCGCGTAGCGGTCGGCGGCGGTGATGGTGGATTCCTTTTCTGCCATGGCGGCATCGAGCGCCTTGCGGTAAACGCGGGTGACGGCGGAAACGTATTCGGGGGATTTTAGGCGGCCTTCGATTTTGAACGATTTCACTCCGGCGCGGACCAGGTCGGGGATGAGATCGACGGCGGCAAGATCTTGCGGGCTGAGCAAGTAGCGCACGGGCCCGAGGTCGCGGGTTTCTCCATCGACGACGATTTCGTAGGGCATGCGGCAGGCTTGGGCGCATTCGCCGCGGTTGGCACTGCGCTGGCCAAGGGACTCACTGGTCAGGCATTGGCCCGAATAAGCGACGCAGAGCGCGCCATGGACGAACACCTCAAGCGGTGCGCGGGTGTCGACCGAGGACGATTGGAATTTTTCAATTTCCCGGATGGAAAGTTCGCGTGCAAGCACCGCGCGCTCCAGGGGAAACAGCGATTCGACAAAGGCGAGGCCATCGGGGGAGGTGATGGTCATTTGGGTCGATGCGTGAAGCTCGACGTTGGGCGCCACCTCGCGGGCGAGCTTCGCGAGGCCGAGGTCTTGGATGATCAAGGCGTCCACGCCAGCCGCCGCGATCCGCCGAAGCTGATCTTCCGCGGCCTTCATTTCCTGCGTGAAGATCAGGGTGTTCATGGCGATGAACCCCTTCACGCCGTGCCGATGGAGAAATTCCATGAGTTCCTCGAGATCGGCTTCGATGAAATTGTCCGCCCGCAATCGTGCATTGAACTTCGGCAAGCCAAAGTAAATCGCGTCTGCTCCCGCCGCGACCGCTGCCCGGGCACAATCCCAGTTGCCCGCTGGGGCCAAAAGTTCGGGAGTCAGGTCACGATCACTTGCTTGCATGAACGGACTGAAGCATGAGACTCGCTGGAAAAACAGGCGGGATTTCGCACAATGGTAGATTGTGGAGTCGCGGGAGGGAGGTGCAGGGAGGGCGGCCACCTGCGAGGGTCGATATTTCAGTGACCTTAAGCAATATCGTCGCGGAAATGAGAAAAATGTAAGGATTTTCCTACCAAATTAGACCTCTGTGGGGATTTTTTACTTGCCGCATCGGGCGTGCCTGATTGGTTTCACAGGACTTCGCCAACTTTCGAGCACCCATTCCATGTTTCGGCATGAATTTCGCTGCGGTTGGCAGAAGACGCCTCTTTCAGTTTCATGATTTCTCAAGAACCGGCCACAGGACCAACCAATCAAGCCGCACCGCTCGACCGTCGTCGTGTGATCAGCGGACTTGGCTTGATGGGGCTCGGGTGGTTGGCTTCCTCGGGTTCGGCAGCTGCGCTCGCGGCTCAAGGTCCCATGGATGCAGGCCCACGGGTGATCATTCAGACTCAAACGCGCAGGCCTGAGCCTTCGCAGGTGCAGGCACCCGCGCCGGCGATCATTTTGCCTGACCTGCCATCCGACTGGGCTCGGACCCAAGGGGTCGGCTTGCAGGAATACGCCCGATATCTCGCCAGCCTCAATCTGAAGAGCATTTCGGCCCAACAGGTCATCGAGGCACACGCCAAGAGTAAAGGCTCGATTTGGAACACCCTGCCGCCCAAAAAATGGTGGAAGCGGATGGGCTACACCCTCCGAGTCGCAGACCGCATCGCATTGGAAATGAATGTGAAAGAGGTGGAGGTCGTTTCTGCCTACCGATGCCCCGCTTACAACGCGCACTGCGAAGGTGCCAAGGTCGGTTCATGGCACCAGGCCAATGTGGCGGTCGACGTGAAATTTCCAACGCGCCCGTCCAAGGTGGCTGCGGTCGCACGAAACCTCCGTGAGCGTGGGCTTTTCAAGGGTGGTGTCGGCGGCTACTGGAATTTTACCCACATCGACTCCCGCGGCATCAACACCGACTGGTGAGCGATCTCACGTTTTGAAATCTCGGCTCTGGAATGAAATCCAGCCAAGCGTGAATAAGGTGACGTTGAGTCCAAAGAGGAATGCATAGGACTCAACGATTTTGGGCCACGAGATTTGTGGTTCCATGATGAAGACCCATGCGCTCATGCGCCAAGTGATGAACCAACTCTCGTAGGGCTTAAAGAATGGAAACCCTTGTAAGATCATGTCCACAAACAGAATGGTCAAGGTGACGATCGTCGCAGCAGCCGGTTTGATTTTAAAGCAGGAAAACATGAAGGCGATGGACGACAGGGTGATCATGCTCACGCCGATGCCCCCAGCAGACATCGCTAAGCGACCGGCTCCCTCCCACCAATCCGAGTATGCTGCAAAGACTTTCATTTTTGGCTCCATGACAAACAAGCCGCCCTTCCAGCCCACGGCTGCAACGGCCATGGCGTAACCCGAGACTCCAACAAAAAACACAAACGTGAACGTGTAAAGGGACACCGCAGCATATTTCACTAGCAGAAGTCGCAATCGGCTGATGGGGCGGGCGAAGACCATGCGGAGATTTCCATCTTCGTTTTCTTTGGCGACGATGTCACCGGCGACCAAGGCGAAATAAATCGATCCTAACAGGAACATGCTGAGAAGCATGATCGTGAAGGTAATGCTTAGTGAACTATAGTAGGTGCCAAAATCTAATCCATTCCGCTCAAGCATGGCGTGCATGTATGCCTGGCTGCGATCCAATTTATATACAAATAAGATGACGGCCTCCATCAGGATGAAGGCACCATACCCCATCCAAGTTCTGGGTCTGGCAAACAGCTTGCGCAGCTCGCCTCGAAGTTGTTGGAAAAAAAGCATGTGAATCAAATTTCAGTTAGGGCTACCCGCGCCGTTGAGAATTTCCATGTAAAGATCTTCTAATGAGCGCCGCATCGGCGAAAAACCACGGATTCGAACACCGGCACGCACCAAGGTCTCGATCAATCCCGCAGGATCCACGGTGGCAGGAAGACTGATGCGCCCCACCGCACGAACTTCACCACCGGCGCTGTGCACCAAGCCACAGGCAATCCCCCATGGCTCGAAGTCGACCTCAAACCATCGCGTATCATCTTGAATGCTGCCAATGCTTCCTTCAAAAACCCGCTTTCCTTCACGAAGAATCGCCACCCGGTCGCACATCAACTCCACTTCTGCAAGCAGATGAGAGTTAAATAAAACCGTCATGCCACGCTCGTCCCGAAGTTTCAGAATGAATTCACGAAACCACTTGATACCCTCCGGATCCAGCCCATCCGTCGGCTCGTCTAACAGCAAAACCTCAGGCTCTGGCAGCAAGGCTTGGGCGAGTGCAAGCCGCTGTCGCATGCCGTGGCTAAACGTCCTCACCTTGGAATGAATCCGGCGAGAAAGGCCAACACGCTCAACCACCACTCGCGCCGCAGTGGCATCAAACCCACCGGAGTAGCTCATCAAAATCTTCAAATTGTCCCATCCACTCAGGTAGTCGTAAAACGCGGGCGATTCAAAAATTGCACCCACCTTGCGTAATGCCCGTGAGCGATCGCGAAGAACCGAAATTCCATCGATCGTCACGTCGCCCGAATCGGGCATGACCATGCCAAGAATCACCCCGAGCGAGGTGCTCTTGCCTGCTCCATTATGACCCAACAAGCCATAGATTTCTCCACGCTTCACATGGAACGAAACGCCAGAAAGCGCTGACTTTCCACCAAATTTTTTCGAGAGTTCACTAGCAACAAGCATGGCGAGTATTTCAATGACTGATGCCGAACCGAGTTTGGTTAGAGCTACTTAAATCTGCATAAAGAAGGTTCACGCCACTGGGATGCCATGCCTCTTTGTCGGTTACCAACGGGATTTTGTCGGGGCGATCCTTTATCCCAAAAAACACAAGCTCAGAAACGCGTAACCCATTTTGCGTTGAGTTCCAAAAATAACTCGATCCGGTCAAATCGAATTCTTTCTTATCCGCAGGACACCTGAACGCATCGGCCCCGCCAGAGTAAGGTGCAAGGATAGAGTCTAACACATCGGCCTCCTCGTCCTTCGAGGAACGGGCAACGGCAAGCGTGGGCATCGTGTCGCCATGCTCTTGGAGATAGATTTGCAAGCTCACTCCAAGCGATCGGAGATGATCCACGCAAGCGGCCTCGCGAGACCTGCCAACTATGGAAAGTGTGATTGGATACGCGATCCCGCCAAGTGCAGCAATCAAACCAAGGACCACAAGTAACTCGACGAGGGTAAATCCTGACCGCCTCTTCATGGTTGGGTGGGGGAATCATTCTTGTGAAGAAGCGGTCGGAATTCGTTGCCTCGCAGCCCCTGCATCGTTTCGTTCATGGCTTCCATTAACGGCGCCAAATCGAGCTTGGTGTCGGCACTCGATTTTTCAAAGTAGGCACGCATTCCTTCTTGGCTGATTTTATCAAGTAAATCCGCTCCGAGTTCATCAGCACGCGCCATTTCCTGACCTGTCCGCCCTTGCTGGATTTCCTTGAGCCCCTGTTCGACAAACTGCCGCCGCTGCTGAGGCTTCATCCCATCAAGTGACTCCATGAAACGATTCATCGACTCAACCACGGTAAGCTGAATAAAAAGTGACTTCTCGCCAGTCGCCAACTTCCGGAAGAAGCCCTCGCTCGCACGGCCCTCACGGTTCTTTTCGCGCTCTTGGAAATCAAGACGATTGAACAAATCCGCCAATCGACGGATCTCTGCCTCACGTCGCTTGGCATCATCAGAATTCATCGCCGTGGTGCCCGAAGACCAATCGGCAAAATTCGCCTTCGCGATCTCCTTGCTTATCCGGCCCGCAGTGATCTTTCTCGACGCCGCAAAACTCTGTAAACCCCACACGCACCCCCAGACGACGACCAAAACCAATGCCGCTCGTAGAAAAATGCCCTGCCGAAAACTCATGAGTTCAATCTAGAAGCGGAAACCTCCCACGCAAGCCATCAATAATCCAATCACGCACCTTCGATGCATCCCTCAAATCCAGCAGCCTCCGGATACCAAATGGAAACCGATCCAATTTATGAGATTAAAACTAAAACCTAAAACCTAAAGTATCCCCGATGATCCACCGGAAAATTTCCCCACGAATCCCAATCAGATTGACATCAAACGCCCAATCCTATAATGATGGAATCAATCGACTCGAATGCTCCCCCCAATGCGAAACCAGATCCAGCACCACCGCCTAACATCTGCAATCGCAGTCATCAGCGTTGGAATCTCGACTTGCCCAATCGCCGATGCAGCAACTCTAATCAGTCAACTTGCGACATCAACCAATCTTGGACTCACCGGTATGTCCACCGAGGACTGGGGCAATGGACCATCCACCGTGTCCCCAATCAAGGGCGATATTAGCTCGGCCATCAGCCTCACATCCATCTACGACTCAAATTTCTCCCTCGATGAACACCACCCTCGCGACGAATTTACAACGATGCTGTCACCGCAGATCCACTATGGCTCTGACCCAGAAGGCGGTGCACAGATCAAAATCGTGGCTGACTACGAAGCAAATGCCCGATTTTACTCGGAGAATTCCGATCTCGACGGTGTCAACCACCGAGGTGGGGTCATGGCGAAAATCGAAGGCTCGAAATCGACTATTACAGCCGAGGGTCAGTACCATTCAACATCCGCAACCGACAGCCTAACAGGAACATTTGTCACCACGAGTTTAACCAGTTTAAGATTGTTAGGATCTTACCAAGTTGCGCCCAAAACATCACTTTACGTGGGCATATCACATGATTCCTCGACTTATGACGCAACTGGGTTTGTTGCCTATCAGACCACGAATGCCCAAACGGGATTCTTCTGGTCGGCAGACGAGCGTCTCAGCATGGGGCCTTCGTTCAACTATTCCTCGCTGCGATCAGACCGCACCGGCAGCCATGACATTGGCACCGTGTCGCTCCACTCACGCTATAAACTTGCCGAAAGCGTGCAAATCCTCGCCTCCATCGGCTTGAATCAGGCAATCACGGACGAAGAATTCACCGACCATCATGCTGGCCTGACAGGGCACCTCGCCGCGTACTGCCAAATCAATCCATTATGGACATGGGAGAGCTCGATCCAGCATGTCACGACTCCATCAGCGACGCAAACGAACTATCTGGTGAGCGATCTTTCCCTTTCCACAAGGATCACCAGAAATTTCACCGCATCAACCGCAAGTCTTGGGGTTCTTTTTGAACTGCAAGGCTACGAGCCCCTTGCCAATGTCACCAACGCACTCGGAGATGATAGCCGCTCAGAAATCATCATGGGTTACCAAAAAACGATCTTAAATGGTCGAGCCGAAATCAAATCAAATGCCCGATATGCTCTAAACAGCGGCAATACAAGATGGAAGCAACTACAGCTCACCGCTGAAATATCAATAATTTTTTAATAAAAGGCACAAGAAAAAGTAATTAGATAAAATGATTTGATCTAACAAATAAAAAGTGGCATTATAAAAGTATAGGTTAGCTCAACATGAAAAAGCGCTATTACTCTGGATCTAATCGCCAGATTTCTCGTCAGCCCCCCTTGCCCTAAAGCATTTCCCACCAACCTCATCCTGCCAAGAAATCGGCAGCCCCCTCCTCCCCCTCGATCCACCATGCGCAGTCAATGCGCAATCGGTAAATCCACCACGCAGATGACAGTTCTGCGCAGTTGGCCCATGGATCGCACATACCCAGAACCCGGAAAAACCTCAGGTTTTAGAGTCACCCGACTCTATGCGACCAAGGGCGGCAGCGTGCCACCCTAACTGGCCGCACTTCGCGAGGGAGTCCTAACTAACAACAAATGGATAAACCGAGCCATGTGCCTGTGAAGTCTGAATTCACCTTGGAGGATGCGCGCTTCATCGTTACAAAACGAAAATGGCTCATTCTAGGCATCACTACCATTGGCCTTGCTGCTACCGTTTTGACGTATCTCACTCGCGAGGCATCCTATCAGTCGGAAGCAAAACTGCTCATTCGTTACGTCCTTGAGCGCGGGACAGTCGATCCGTACCAAGCTCAAACCGATCCAGATACAAGGCCAGGAGGGGGCGTGATCAACACAGAAATTGAGATCATTCGGAGCGCGGATCTTGCGATCGATGTCGCAGAACGGATTGGGCCAACTACCCTGATCCCTGCAGCAAATGGAAAAGCGTCAACGGATGACGCGGCGGATGCGATCTCAGGTGGCCTAGGTGTCACCGTTGGCCAAAGTGCCAATGTTTTGGTCGTGACATTCAATAGCCAAAGCCCAGCCATTGCGAAAAGGGTCCTGCAGGAACTAATCGATCAATATTTCGAAAAGCATCTCGAGATCCATCGCTCCGCAGCCGCATTCGAAATGGTCGAAAAACAAAACAAGGAAGTGCATGAAAAACTCCAAGAAACCGAACGAGCACTAGACAAACTCAGGACGGAATCTGGGTTTGTTTCGCTTGCGGATGCAACAGGTGCACTCTCTTCTCAGCGTGCCCGGACCTTGGAAGAACTCATGGATGCGAGAGCTGAGCTTGCCGAACAACAGGCAAGCTTGAAGGAGCTGAGTAAACAGGTTGGCGATGACATTGCGACCGAATCAAACTCGAACTCAGTTACCTCATCCGCCCTACCGCCACAGGTTGAAGCCAGCTACAAAGCAATGTCGGAGATACTCGAGTTTCTCCATAAACGGGACATTGAGCTGGGGATGAGATTCACCGATGGAAACCGACTTCTTCTTCTCAACCGAGATCGCATCGCGGCCTATGAGCAAAAGATTCGTGAAATGTTGAACACCTATCCATCACTTGCCTCAACAAAGTTAAGCAAAGAGCCGGAACAACAAGGCGCGATGTGGAGTCTCATTACCTCTAAAGCGAAACTTGCAGCAACCGATGCCAAAATTCATGTTTACCAATCACACCTGATTGAGATCAGTGACCTGTTCCAAAAGCAATACACGATTGGTGCAGAAATTGAGGAATTAAGCCGCAAAAAAGAAATGGAAGAAGCGGATTATCGTCTGCTCGAAACAAACCTGAAAAATGCTCGTGTTGACCAGGCACTTGATCCATCCCGAATGCCAAATATTACCATGGTGCAGCAGCCGTCACGGCCAATCCGCTACTATGACAAAAAGTCAGGTAAAATCATGATGGGCTTTGCAGGTGGCGGTCTTGCTCTAGGAATAGGTCTCGCATTTATGATGGAACTGCTAATTGATCGAAGGATCCAAAGGCCAACCGAGATTGAGAATCGGATGCAACTACCGCTTTTGATTGCAATCCCGAATCTCAAAAAGGGAGGTGGTCCAAATCTCCTCGTCGGCAACACAGCTCCACAAGGTGCATCGCTTGAAGTGTCGGGGAAGAAGGGAGCCACAGGTGTAGATATTCAACAATTTGGAGGTATCTTTCACTACGTTGAAACCATAAGGGATCGGATTCTTTTTAACTTTGCGGCGAACCATGTTACCCACCACCCTAAAATCATCGGGGTGACTGGGTTGTCAAAGGGGGCCGGTGTAACAACGATTGCAAGTGGCTTGGCCGGATCCCTTGCGCATGCCGGAGACACCAAGGTGCTTATCATTTCAATCAGTCCAACGTTAGGAAATCAGACCATAGGTGAGGGAACCCAAGCGGCATCATTAAGAGGCGCATTGTCAATGAATGAGGGCCAAGATTTACGTCAGGTTGCGCCAGGGGTCTACCAGCCGTTATCTGGCGATCCTGCCGACTGCGCGACCATGAGCATTACTCCTGTGCAGCTCAATAAGATGCTACCTGCGCTCAAAGAAAGCAGGTTTGACTACATCATCTTCGATATGCCTGTGATTACACCAACTAGCAAAACCTTCGCAATGGCTGGGATGATGGACCTCGTCCTCTTAGTTCTTGATGCAGAAAAAACCAAAAAGGACAATCTCGCATGGGGATATGCTGAACTACGAAAATGTGGGGCAGACGTCTCTTGCATTTTCAATAAAAGCCCTGCTTCTAGCATCCCTAACACAGATGCGTGATCGTGTAATAATCTGAAAGGTTTTATGAAATAGCATTCATAACTATTAAAAATAAATTGCTAGAGTCAATATTCAATCGTGATCCGTCTCCGCTACAAGTTGCTGAATAAAAGCTACCGGTTACTCGACCAAGGAATCCTGTGGGCCGCTGCAGCGATTACGGCAAACCTCAAGCAAGCAAAGAATTCTCTGGTCGGCACAAATCTGCTGAGTGAGGTCCAGATCGTATCCAACGCTGTCGCGATATTTGCAATCGCGGCAGGATGGGTGGCAATCTTCCAACAATCGATGGGTTATAAAATCGACCGGCTAACACCGTTGACCATGCAGGTTCGAGGTATACTTCTCGCCAGCGGACTCTCTTCATTGTGGCTTGCAGTTGGCACCGGTTTTGTTTTCAAAGGATGCTATGATGGCAGAGGAATCGTAGGATTTTTCGGAATCGTCGCACTTGTTGGAGCAGGTACAAGATGGTCGCTCGATCTCGCTCTGAGAAGCTATCGGCATTCTGGCGACCATCAGCGTCACATCCTCATCGTTGGTACTAACAAGCTAGCAGTCGACTTTGCGAGGAAAATTGACCAGAGTGAAGCACTTGGAATCAAGACGGTCGGCTTCGTAAACGAAGCACCATCACAGACATTCTCAAGATCTCAACCCACGCAACTCGGGCATCCAATTTTAGGAACCGTCACCCAACTGCAGTCGATCCTTGTAGAACACCGGATTGACGAAATTATGGTCTGCCTTTCTTCCAACGCAAAACTAAGCGATGTGGTGAAGGTGGTTCAGTGCGCGAATGATATCGGAATTGTCGCAAGGGTCATCCCAGATGCAAAGACCAACGACTGGTTTGGCCAGCTGCATGTTGAGGGACTCGATAAGCATCATGTGCTAACATTTTTTAAAGAAAGATTATTAATCCAACACTTTATAAAACGGGTGGTTGACGTGGTCGGCTCCGCGCTATTACTTGTCATTCTCTCTCCATTATGGGTCGCGTCTGCGCTTATGATTAAAGCAGTTGGCGATGGTCCAATTCTTTTCGTCCAAGAACGAATTGGGATCAATCAACGCTCCTTCATGCTATACAAGTTCAGATCGATGGTTGCAGACGCTGAAGGGCAAAAGGAGGACATTGAACACCTCAACGAGCAGACGGGGCCGGTGTTCAAAATGAAAGATGATCCCCGTGTGACCAAGATAGGAAAGTTTTTGAGAAAAACGAGTATCGACGAACTGCCGCAACTGCTAAATGTGCTCCGTGGAGAGATGAGTCTCGTAGGCCCCCGTCCCCCACTGCGTGAGGAGGTACGAAAATACGAGTGGCTTTATCGCAAACGCTTGTCAGTCAAGCCTGGGTTGACCTGTATTTGGCAAGTGAGCGGCCGTAACAAAGTATCATTTGAGCGTTGGATGGAGATGGACCATCAATACATTGAAAATTGGTCGCTATGGCTAGACATGAAGATTCTTCTAGCAACCATACCAGCAGTGCTATTTGGACGGGGTGCATCGTGAAATGATTAAATGACGGCAAACTCCATACCTAAGGTCTTGGCAATATCGTCTGGCGGTGGTCACTGGGTGCAGTTGCTCCGGTTGAGGCCAGCTTTTGCCGGTTGCAATGTCACTTACGCCACGGTCAGACAAAATTATGAAGATGACCTCCAAGGAGCAAAGGTTGCTGTCATCTGTGATGGGAATCGCTGGAGCAAGCTCAACTTAATGCGATCGGCAGCTGCGGTTCTATGGCTCGTCGTTCGAATCCGGCCTGATGTAGTTGTAACAACCGGAGCAGCACCAGGCTATTTTGGATGCGTATTTGGTTGGTGCCTTGGTGCGCGAATTGTGTGGATTGATAGTATCGCCAATGCAGAAAAGCTCTCAGCCTCGGGTTTGAGTGCCAGGCGATTCACTCACCTGTGGCTAACACAGTGGTCGCATCTTGAACGCGAATCTGGACCGCGATACCTTGGAAGCGTCATATGATATTTATCACGGTAGGCACCGATCAACCATTCGACCGATTGGTTAAGGTTGTGGATCACTGGGTCCGCCGAACTGGGCGGGCTGATGTTGTTGCCCAAATCGGCAAAGGTGGATGGCGCCCCGAATCGATGCGGGCGGTCGAGTTTATTGAACCACCTGAATTTACAAGGTATTTGCTGCAAGCAGATGTTGTGATCTCTCATGCGGGAATGGGCACAATCCTCTCAGCACTTCACCATGGTAAGCCGCTCCTTGTGATGCCTAAACTGGCAAGCTTGGGTGAGCATCGGAACGATCACCAGACGGCAACTGCACGGAAGATGATGGCAATCCATGGTGTGAACGTTGCATTCAATGAGGTCGAACTTGCGCGCAACCTTGATCACCTCTCCGAACTGGAGGCACCACATAAAATTGGTCATTCAGCAAGTGAGTCATTGCTAGCTGGATTAAGAGATTTCATCTTTCGATAAATAGATATGATCAGGGATCCAACAATAAATGTTGGCCGGACTGGTAGGTTTCTCAATCTCATTTTTTCGCTGATCGATCCAAGAAGTTACCTGCATGTTGCGCGGTTACTTCACTACTACGGATACAGTCACGTTCAGGAGCGAAGAAATTTGCAGATTGGCCACGGGTCAAGACTTGCCCCAAATAGTTCATTCCGTAATGCTGCTAGGATTGCAATTGGCAACCATTGCCACATCGGTGATCACTGTTACTTATGGGCAGGGGAATCGTCTGGAACAATCACGATTGGTAATTTTGTATCATTGGGACCAGGGGTGTTCGTAACCGCATCGAACTATCAGTATAATGGGGTTACGAATTTTAGGGAACAGCCGAGGACCGAAAGAAATATTTGTATTGGAAATGATGTCTGGCTCGGAGCGCGTGCAATCGTTACCGCAGGTGTCACTATTGGAGACGGATGCATCATCGGTGCAGGGGCCGTTGTTACAAAAAATATTGAAGCAGGTTGTGTTGCTGCGGGTGTTCCTGCTCGAGTGATTGGCTATCGCGATCAAAGAAAAACAAAAAGGACATGAAAAATAAGGTTTGCATCATCATCGTCTCATACAACTCATCTGAAAACATTGTGCAATGTCTCGATAGCGTTATAAAATCTTGTTCGATCAGCAATTTGCAAATTATTGTGGTCGACAACGATTCAAGCGACGACACCGTGAGGCTTGTTAAAGATTTATTCCCATCGGTCCAAATCATTCGGTCAGGTGCCAATCGAGGTTTCGCAGCCGCCGTGAATATTGGGGTCGAGCATTCAAATTCCGAGTTCGTCCTGCTCCTCAATCCAGATACGGTAATGGGAGACCATGCAGTTGAAAATATCACCGATTTTGCACAAAAGGTACCTCATCATGGTGTTTATGGGGGTCGCACGACAAGGGCAGATGGATCCCTAGAGCCGTCATCGTGTTGGGGGCTGCCTTCGGTGTGGAGTATGCTCTTGTTTGCCATGGGGATTACGACCCTTGCGCGAGGAAATCGTTGGCTCGATCCTGAGTCGATCGGTGGCTGGATGCGGGATTCCATTAAAGAGGTCGGTGTGGTGACCGGTTGCTTCCTGCTAGTTTCAAGGAGGGTTTTCGACGAGCTGGGTGGGTTCGATGAACGGTACTTTATGTACGGGGAGGATGTTGACTTCTCTATTAAGGCACGAAAAGCTGGGTACCGCCCCGTGATCTGTCCTGATGCTGTAATCACTCATGAGGTTGGGAAATCATCAGCAACGCTAGGCAGTAAAATGCTGTTGGTTTATAGGGGAAAAGCATGCCTGGTGCGGACACATTGGCATGGAATCGCAAAGTGGTCTGGGTTGTCACTACTCTGGCTCGGAGCCTGCCATCGGGCAGCGGCTTCATCAATGGGATCCCGCTTAAAACTGATTCGTGCGAAGGATCACTGGGAAACACTATGGAGTTGTCGAAAGCAATGGATCATCGGGTATCCCGACCGTGACGTTGATACACAAGACGACATCAAAAAGGCTGAGTTATGCGAACTCGATAAAATCCGATCATTGCAGTCATGATTAGTGTAGTGATTCCAACCTACAACCGTTGTGAGGCGGTCCTAGTTCTACTCTCAACAATCTACACTCAAACAGGTTCATCCTTCGAGGTCTTGGTCGTTGATGACGGCTCTGATGATGCCACGGTTGACGAAATTCGTCGACAATATCCTGCGACTATCATCCTTGAAAACATCACTAACATCGGTCCGGCAGCATCACGAAATCGGGGAATTCTTGCCTCATCTGGCATTATCATTGTCGGGTTGGATAGTGACACGTCCATTTCGGACACCTCCCTCTTTTGGCGCATAAAGGAATTTTTTGAACAACACGATGGGGCAGATTGCGCGGCATTCCGTATCCTTAAGCCAGATGGTGTGACCGAAGACGTTGAGAGATGGTGGCATCCACTGCCAGTCGGCAATTATGGGAACGTGCAATTTTTGAGTGATTACTTTAGCGGTACAGGCTATGCAATCCGAAAGCACGCAGCTGTGGGTTCGGGCTTGTTCCCTGAGCACTTCTTTATGCACTATGAGGAGGTGCAACTCGCATGGCGCCTGATCGACCGTGGGTGCAAGATCCTATACGTACCCGATCTGACTGTGATCCACCATGTAAATCCAGTGTCTACCCGTAACACAGTTGAGGTATTTTTTAAACCGCGCAACCAGTTATTACTTGCAATTGGCTGTTTGCCATTGGGAAATGCGGTATATTATGCATTGCCTCGTGTATTCTTTCAGTTCACCAAAGCTGCTCACAGAGGACATCTAAGGGAGTTCTTCCTGGCAATGCGTTCGGCTTTTTGTCAAATGCCATCGCTAATTAGAACACGGCAACCTGTACAACGCCAGACGATTAGAAGAATGAAAAGGCTAAGAAATTCTTGTGTTAATGTATAATTAGCAAGATATTCGTGATTCAAGGGCTTTCAGGCTCTGCCTGTAAACCACAATAATGTCTCCATACAGCGAGGCACAATCAAAACAATCTTGCCATGAGGATAAATGATGGTCTATTGTGAAAATACCTAAATCTACGACAATGTTTTATCTCTCCACGTATCGGTACAAAGTTCTCATAATCGGCATCAGTGGCATGATTGCGCAAGCTACTGAATTATATGCCGCAAGCTCAGTAAGCTACAAGGGAATTACATGGAATTTCTCATTGGACAGGGCCACGGGGTCATTTGCCAATGGTGAACCATGGGTGATTGGACCTGTTACAATCACCGGCATCAGTCCGAATCCCACACAGAGCGTCGATGGGGTGCAGCACGGCTCGATGATCAATCCAATTCCGAACGCTGCGCAGGGGTTTGACAGCCATCCGTCTATCACTCCATCGATATCCTATCAGCCATCACTCAACGTCGCGCTCTCAATCCCGTTCACCCTAAAGGTAAATGACGTCTTGGTTTCGGCAAATAGTCAGTGGGTTTACCCAACCTATCTCAAAACGGTATGCGCTCTTACAGTGTTAGGAAGTACCCCACCGTCAGGTAGTTTCCGCCCAAGTATATTTGGGACGGATCGCACCGTGAAGTGGAATGCGAGTCAACTCAATTGGGGAGTCCTGCAGAATTTCCCTCCAGTGCCATCGACACCGTCGAAAGTAACAATTCAGTCACAGGTTCCCGCCCTTCCTTGGTTTGAATGGGCAGGCATTTGGTCGGGTAATAGCCTCCAACCAGTCGACAATACGGCAGATGGTGACAAACAATATGGCCGTGAAACTGCGATGAAGTTTGGCCAGGTTGGCTTATGGCTCAATACCAGCCAACCTCTCGCGGACAAGCAACCGATCGCGATTCAGCTGGTGCAGAATGGATTGGATATCTTTGCCTATGTGCAGAACGGTGGTGGCTATTATCACGATGGCGGCCATAAGTGCGGGCGCAAGTTGCCGCTTGTCATGGCTGCTTTGATGCTCAACGACCAAGCCCTCAAGGCGATGGCGGGCAACACTGATATTTTTCAAGAGGATACCCAAACATTTTTCGTGACTCAGGCCGATGTGGGTCGAGTGGTAAATATGAACTATCCAGGGTATGTGACGGCGACCTATATCCAGCAGGACGTTGGGATCGCAGAATGGGGTGTTAGGCACCGCTGGGAGCCATTCTGGGACAATCGCACGTGGAATACTGGATACCGTTCGGTGGTTGGTCCGGGTATGATGGGACCTTGGTTGGCGGCATACATCATGGGTGCTAGCCTTGTGTGGAATCATCCACCGGCTTTTGGATACATGGAGCGATACCACTCGATTGCTGGAGATGGGACGACTTTCACTGCTGAGATGTATGCAGCGTATAAACAAGGTGCGGCACCCCCTCCCATTAGCAACGCGGCGGTTCTGCCAACAATCACTCCTTCGAGTGGTAGCTTCGATACCCCCCAATCAGTATCAATTGCGACAACGACACCGTCCGCGACTATACGGTACACACTTAATGGAAGTGTTCCAGTCAGCCCGGACCAAGTTTACAACGGTCCAATAAGTGTTGCAACAACGACGACAATCAAGGCAGTGGCATCCGCAACCGGCCTTACCTCAAGTGCGGTTGCACAGGCAGAAATTGTGATTGCTGCTGGCACCCCAGCCTTCACCCCACCCCCGGGTGCTTTCAGTACGCCACAGTCGGTAACGATTAGCAGCTCGACCGTTGGGTCTACCATACGCTTCACCCTAGATGGGACGGATCCGACGTCAACCAGCTCCATCTTTGCTGCCCCAATTTCAGTACCCACAACGACGACGATAAAATCATTCACTCAGAAAGCTGGGATTCTGTCGAGCCCGACCGTAACCGGAAACTACCTGATTGGTGCTGTAGTTGGTAGTACGATTTGGAATTCAGTAATTTTTCCCCAAAAGACAATCCCGTTTACCTATGGATTCGATATGGTCGCATCTGGGAATAACATTGACGCTGTGGTGGGGCTTGGGGGCGTCTCACCAATTACAGCCTATTCTGACCTCGCTTGCATTGTTAGATTTAATAGCAGCGGAAGGATTGATGTGAGAAATGGTGGCGCGTACGCATCTGCAATCGACTACCCGTATTCACCTGGGGTCATCTATAGCTTTAAGATCTCAGTCGACGTGGCTACAAAGACTTATGGTGTGACCGTATCGGCCAACGGCGCCCTTCCTGTTGCTATCGCCCAGAATTTCCAATTTAGAACCGAGCAGGCAACCCTTGCAACCTTCAATAGCATGTCGCTCATTGCAACGACAGGGTCCCAAACTGTCACAAACCATGGGGTCATTGAGATTCGTCCAACTGCCCCAAAAGGTCTGAGAGTAATAGGACAATAGGTGCAACACGCGTAATTCGTTAACTGATCGTCACAGGAATCTATCATCAATTTTCGGAACTGATTTATGATACGGGTTTTCTATAGCTTTCCACATAAGATTGGCGCTGGTGGTGTTTGTTATGCAGCATGGGAGCATGTCGAGGCCCTACGTAAAGCTGGTGCCGAGGTCACTGTGTGTGCAGGGGTAATACATAAGAAATTCTCCGATGGGATTCACGTGAAAAGCACGCTTAGTCATGGCAGATTCCGGATTCCTTATCGCTTGTTTGGGAGACTTTGCTCTTGTAAGATTCATGATTGGCTTGCCGCTCAATGGCTCCGTAAAAAAGGAAAAAATTTTGACATCGTTCACTGTTTTGCACTTGGCTCGCTTCAGACCATGCGAGTCGCCAAAGAATTGGGTATTCCAACAGTTCTTGAGCGTTGCAATGCCCATACACGCTACGCCTATGAGGTGGTCCGCAATGAATGTGAAGAACTTGGTTTAAAGATGCCTCGTGGCAGTTCACACAAGTTCAACGCTGCACAGCTAAAACGTGAGGAAATTGAGTATCAGGTTGCTGACTACCTCTTTTGTCCTTCTGAGTTTGTCGCGCAGACTTTTATAGATCAAGGATTTGTACCCGATAAAATGGAACGATTTCAATATGGATACAAGCCATCACTCAGCTCGCGGCAAATTAAGGCCAAGAGGAGCGATGGCCTTACGGTTCTATTCGCCGCAGCATGCACTCCACGAAAGGGTTTGCATTATGCATTGGATGCGTGGTTGTCGTCCACAGCTTGTAAGACTGGGAAATTTCTGATCGCGGGCGAGTTCATTCCTGGGTATGCGGAGTGCCTAGCAGAAAAGTTGTCACACCCGAGCGTATCACGACTTGGATTCCGCAGAGACCTCTCAGACGTGATGCAGAATTGTGACGTCCTGATTTTGCCAAGTATTGAGGAGGGTAGCGCGCTTGTATCTTATGATGCCAGGGGTGCTGGTTGCTTGCTACTGGCATCAGAATCGTCAGGGGCAATTTGCGAGCACGATGTTAACGCACTTGTTCACCGTGCGGGTGATGTTCAGGCCCTCTCTGAACACCTTTCTCGTTTGGATGGAAATCGGGGTCTATTGAATAAACTAAGAAATAGGTCAAATGAAACCATTGATGAGCTCACATGGCATGCAGCAGGACGGAAGATGTTTGAGTCCTACAAGCGGATGGTTGCGCGACACCACTCGCTGGCAAACTAGCAACTTCGTCACCTGTTGTGAAGGTAAGAAAACGACGTGATCGATCAAGTGGCACCCGATCTGCTGTTCTCGAGAATTGCGAGGCGCAAACCGAAGATGGGCAGCAAAATTTTATCATGAAAACACTAATTAGCGAATGCATAAACGATGCGATAGAGTTCAACCGCCCCTATGTCGCGAAGAACTCATTTATGTACATGCAATTAGCCGTTGAAAATGCACATACTTGCGGCGATGGTCCATTCACTAAACGATGCCAAGGATTTCTTGAACGTAAGATTGGTGTTGCAAGGGCCCTGATGACGACTTCCTGCACGGACGCATTGGAGATGGCAGCAGTTCTTTTGAATATCCAGCCGGGTGATGAGGTTATTCTCCCTTCTTTTACCTTTGTATCAACGGCAAACGCATTTGTACTCCGTGGGGCAACGCCAGTATTTTGCGACATTAAACCCGACACGCTTAATCTCGATGTTGAACGCCTTGAAGCCCTTATTGGGAGTCGAACCAAGGCAATCGTTCCAGTGCACTACGCAGGGGTTGCTTGCGAAATGGATGAGATCATGGGCATTGCAGATTCATATGGCGTTCCAGTTGTGGAAGACAATGCGCACGGACTATTCGGAAAGTATAAGGGGAAGAACCTTGGAACGATCGGCGCGATGGCTGCGCAAAGTTTCCATGAGACCAAGAATTTTAACTGCGGTGAGGGTGGTGCATTACTGATTAACGAAAACAAGTACACCGAGCGGGCAGAGATCATTCGAGAAAAAGGTACCAACAGAAACCGATTCTTCAGAGGTTTGGTTGACAAATATACATGGGTCGATATCGGGTCGAGTCACCTTCCATCAGATCTGCTCTCAGCCTATTTGTATGCACAATTCGAAGTGAGTGATGAAATTCAAGCATTTCGTGAAAGCATATGGAAATTATATGATCATTCCCTAAGAAGGTGGGCCGAAAACGTTGGTGTTACGCAGCCCAATGTGCCATCATACTGCGATCAAGCCTTCCATATGTACTATTTGCTTATGCCATCATTGGCGACAAGGCAGGGACTAATTCAGCATCTTAAGCAGTTGAATATAACAAGCCCATTTCATTATCTGCCACTCCATCTTTCGAGCATGGGTATCAAGTTTGGATCATCGTTAGGTGACTGTCCAGTAACCGAATCGATAAGCGATCGAATCATTAGACTCCCATTTCATAATAGTATTATTGCTTCTGAATTAGACAGGGTAATTGATGGGATCAAATCATTCAAACTATCGTAGTATGATTGAGAGAATAGCGTGGAACGATTCCTTTAAAACTACACACGGACCGTGGTTGTTTCCTGGATTTGCACTGAATGAATTCCTTAGCCACTATATTCTTTCTTGCCGCTGCGGTCGCTCTCATGATAGTGCCACGCAGACTGGCCGTCGTACCACTTCTCGTTGGCTGTACTTATATGACGATGGCACAGGGAATAAAGATCGGCCCTGCATCACTACCGATTTATCGGATGCTTCTTCTGGTTGGGGTCATACGGGTTTGCCTGAGGAGTGAGAGATTGCCGGGAAAAATGAATCTCATCGATCTCTTAATGATCGGTTGGGGGTTATGGGTTATTTTCTGTAGCATGTTTCATGATCAGTCCCGCGCTGGAATTGTATATGCCTGTGGGATTGCCTTTAACCAAATTCTATTCTATTTTTTAATTCGAATTTGGTGTGTAGACCTGAATGAGGTGACATACGTGCTTTGCATGGTAGCATTATTACTCATCCCAATCGCATTTGAAATGATCTATGAAAAATATGTTGGGAAGAACCTGTTCTCTTCATTCGGTGGTGTGCCAAATCACGTTTTGATTCGGGAGGGCTCGTTGCGTGCACAAGGTCCGTTTAGGCATCCCATCCTTGCAGGCACAGTTGGCGCAACTTGCTTGCCTTTGTTTATTGGGATTTTTAAGACTCACCCAAATAAAGCAGTCGTAGGGATCATTGCAGCCCTAGTAATTACTCTTACAAGTGCATCAAGTGGACCTGTGATGAGCACCCTTGCAGGATTGGGTGCGATCATCCTGTTTCGACATCGAGCCTATGTGCCAACGATTAAGATGGGGGCGGTTGGTCTTTACGTCATCCTCATGTTAACAATGTCAAAGCCTCCATATTATTTGATTTCAAAGATCGATATTTCAGGTGGAAGTACTGGGTGGCACCGGTCCTATTTGATCGAGCAGACATTCAAACACCTCTCGGAATGGTGGGCTTTTGGGACTGATGAAACACGGCACTGGATGCCGAATCAAGGGTTCGCTCTTGATCCACATCATACGGATATTACTAACATCTACATTGGTTTTGGGGTTACTGCCGGTGTTCTTGGCCTGATCTTCTTCACTTGGATCATGTGGACTGCGTTCTGCTGGGTTGGCAAGGTCTGCGAGATGCTATCACCAAAAGATATGAGCATGGTTTTTTTGGTGTGGTGCATCGGATCTTCACTCTTTGCACACGCTGTTACTGGGCTCTCTGTCGCCTATTTCGATCAATCAATTATTTTTCTATGGTTAAATATTGCAGTTGTGAGCTCTGTCTTTTCTTCGGGATCAATGAATACAAGCAGGAGATATGCAAACAACCCAGCAACCACCATGAAGTCGAGTAACATGCAAAGAACCCTTTTCACAATGGGTGTGTCCAATTCACAAATAATTTTTGATAGCAACGCGTAGCCCTGTGAGTCATTTAGTTTCAATAATCATACCGACGTATAATCGATCTGATTGTATAAGGCGTGCGATCGACAGTGCTTTGGCGCAAACCCATGCGGATATAGAACTGATCGTTGTTGATGACGGTTCAACAGATGGGACAGGCATCATTCTCGAATCGTACGGTAAGAGACTTCGATGGCTATCTCAATCAAGATCCGGCCCATCGGCGGCAAGGAATGCTGGAGCAAGGTTTGCTGCCGGTGAATTTCTATCGTTTCTAGATTCGGACGATTGCTGGGAACCCGAAAAGATTGAAATTCAAGTGAATTCACTGGTCCGGGCTGGCAAACAAGTTCCCTGCTGCATTTGCAACGCGTTGATATTGGGGGCAAATGGAGACCACGATACCTCATTTGAGGTTGCTAGCATCGACTGCAGTTTGACGCATGGATACTGGCCAAGGCCCAGTAAGGTTATTGGGAGTAGGTTTTTATTGTTCAACCAAGTTGCACTCATTTGGCGTTCAACATTTGAGTCGGTTGGCGGATTCTGCGAGGACCTCATGCTTCTCGAAGATCATGAGTTAGCGTTTAGGTTATCCTGTTTAGGGCCATGGGCGTTTGATACAAGGGTTTTGGTGAAGAAATACAACGACACATTGGGAATCGGTGTAACAGCCATGCGTGATCCACTATGTCATGCAATTGCATGGCAGGATGTTGTTAATCGCTGTATAAGTTTCGTTCCTAAAAGTGAAATGACCCTTCTTTCACTTGTAAAAAAATGTTTTTTTGAGGCAAAGTTTGAGGTTTGGTGTCTTCGTTTACTCTGTAGCCGCTGTCAGGTCGAGATGCTATTCGGAAGGACGGGGTTAATTGCCCTCCGATTGCATCAAAAGCTGCGAAGGCGGGGTCTTGGATGGTCACGAGTGGAATGCTCCAATCTTATTAGTCAACCGGTGGGCAAGTAATCACAGAAGAATGTTGGACAGTGAGAAACATGAAAGAATATGGAAATAATTATTGAGAAAGGAAAAATTGAACGTCAATATTGGCGCGACATATGGAGGTATCGCGAGTTGATGTTATTTCTAGCATGGAGAGATATACTAATAAGATATAAACAGACTTTTATTGGTGTCGGCTGGGCTGTGATTCGGCCACTTTTGACAATGTTTGTCTTAACCGTCGTATTCGGCGTTGTAGCTCGTATGCCGTCTGGAACGAGTCCGTATCCGGTACTTGTCTTTTCAGCGATGGTGCCATGGCAGTTCTTCGCGAGCGCGTTTTCTGATTCTGGTAGTAGTCTCATCGCAAATTCTGGAATGATCTCGAAAATCTATTTTCCTAGGCTAATTATTCCTGTGAGTGGTGTAATTACAAGTCTTGTAGATTTCATGATATCCTTCGTTCTTCTTCTCTTGCTCATGTGGATCTATCAGTGTCCAATTCATTTATCCATTCTAGCTCTACCATTTTTTGTGATCCTTGCGGTTGGGGCGGCTTTGGGGGCTGGTCTATGGGCGTCATCCCTAATGGTCGCCTATCGTGACATACGATACATCATTCCATTTATCGTCCAGTTTGGGCTCTATATATCCCCCGTTGGCTTCTCTAGCCACGTCATTCCCGAGAAGTGGAAAATATGGTATTCGTTGAATCCAATGGTAGGGGTCATTGATGGCTTCAGGTGGTCGATCTTAGGTGATAATTCGCCATTCATTCCAAGTATCATATCTTCTGTGCTAATTGTGTTAGTTCTCATCGCGACGGGAATCCGCTATTTCCGGGCGACCGAGAAAACATTCGCAGATGTAATTTGAGTATCTAAAATTGATTATGTCTGCTGCAATCATTAGCGTTGAAGGTGTTTCAAAGTGTTATCAATTGGGAGCCGCAAGATCTAATGGGGATGGATTACGACATAAGCTAGATCAGCTCCTTCGACTACCCGTTGAGTGGATGCGTGCTGCTCGGAAGGATCTGGTCGTTAAAGATTACGACTTCTGGGCCCTGCAGGATCTCAATTTCTCGATTGGCCAGGGTGAGGTTGTGGGCGTTATCGGAAGGAATGGTGCTGGTAAGTCAACCTTGTTAAAAATTTTGAGCCGTATTACCGAGCCATCATCCGGCAGGGTCAGACTTCGTGGACGTGTTGCAAGCCTGCTCGAAGTCGGGACTGGCTTTCATCCAGAATTGAGTGGAAGAGAAAACATCTACCTCAATGGGGCAATTCTAGGAATGCGTCGCTCTGAAATTAAATCTAAATTTGATGAAATCGTTGATTTTTCTGAAATTGAGAAATTTATTGATACACCAGTAAAACGCTACAGTAGCGGCATGTACGTCAGGCTTGCTTTCTCAGTGGCAGCGCATTTGGAACCAGACGTCTTAATTGTAGATGAAATCCTTGCCGTCGGTGATGCTGCCTTTCAAAAAAAATGTCTGGGCAAAATGGAGGAAGCCTCTACCAAGGGTGGGCGAACCGTGTTGTTTGTAAGTCATCAGACCGGGGTTATACAAAACCTTTGCGGTAGGTGCATTCTACTTGACGAAGGAAGGATCGGATTCGATGGAATGACAAAGGAGGCCTTGAATTACTATGCTGCAAGTTCAAGAAAGTTATCCAATTCAATATTAGTCAATCGAATCGATCGTAAGGGTGCGGGCCAAGCTAAAGTTACGTCTGTCGAATTTGTGAATGGTTCAGGCAGCGTGATCTCCGAAATATTCTCTGGTAGCACCGTCCGAATTCGGGTCGCTTTCACCTTGAAGCCTCAGATAGAATTAGTCGATTGCAGGATTAGCATTACACTCATGAAGGACCTTGTTCCAGTACTCGTTTTATCAACCGATCTGGTGGATGCTAGGCCCCTGAGGTTACGGGGGGACGGTGAGATCGAATTCGTGGTAGAGCGGTGGCCACTTACGATGGGCGATTACCAAGTGACGAGTTACATTGCAAGTGGTGGTGCCTGCACGCAGGACTGGGTTGAAGACGCGACAATAGTTAGGGTATTAGATGGTGACTTCTATGGAAGCGGAAAAAGTTACCATGAAGGCTGGGCGGGAAAGTGTGTTCTTGTTGACCATGCTTGGAGACTGGTCGGGGAGCAAGCCCTAGCAGATTTAGGTTAAGCCCTCTAACAATCATTGCGATAACACTTCAGACTGCTGGCGCATCTTGATGCCAGCTATGACAGTTTCAAATTCGTGCACTCATGGAAACTCCCGTATGTTTGATCATCTTTCGCCGACCAGACCATACTAGGCGGCTGTTGGAGGTGCTTTCCTTGGTAAAGCCTCGAAATGTGTTCGTGGTTGCAGATGGGCCGAGACCTGAGATTGGTGGGGAGGCAGCGGCGTGCGCAGCGACGAGGCTACTCATTGAGCAGATTGATTGGCCTTGTGTCGTGCGGCGTTGTTTCTCAGACGTAAACCTTGGGTGCGGTTTGCGCCCCGCTTCCGGAATCGACTGGGTTTTCAGTCAGGTCGACCGTGCAATTATTCTAGAAGATGACTGCTTGCCGAACCCGTCATTTTTCGTGTTCTGCGAACAGCTCTTGGACAAGTATGCGAATGACCCACGGGTGATGCATATTAATGGGACAAACTTTTCTTCTGCTCCATTGCCGATCAAGGGTAGCTACAGCTTCTCAAAGGTGGTTTCCTGCTGGGGGTGGGCTACCTGGCGACGTGCATGGAGGTATCATGATCCTGCTGTTCGTGACTTTCCAATTCTGGACTTGCGCAGGGTTCTTCGCGAAGCGATATCACACCCCCGCATGATTACCGAGTTTGCCTCAATGCTCGCTACAGCGCATCAAAGGTCAGGGGCAGTGTCATATTGGGACTATCAGTGGGCCCTCGCTTGCTGGTCACGAGGGGGCAATGCGATACTTCCTCGCGAAAACCTCGTTTCCAATTGTGGATGTGGGCCTGATGCAACACACACCTTTGATGAAAAGAGCGGACTTGCCAATCTGGCTACCAAACCCATTGAGTTTCCTCTTAGCCATCCGACTGACTATGACGTGGATTGCCACCTAGATCGGGTGCTGCAGCGTGTCATCATGGGACCAAGCAGGAAGCGAGACAACCTTGTTAGGGTTGGGAGGGTAGGGTTACGTGGTTTCACTAAGCTGGTAAAGCAAGTGGCGTCTAGGCTGTAAGCAGAACTAGTAGAATAATACAATATAACAAATTATATACCATAAATGAATAAATTTAGTCAAGCTTTATTAGGCATATTACTCGGTGGTGGAAGTCTCTGCGAGGGTGTACCGCTTACCCTGCGCATCATGCCTTTGGGAGACTCGATAACACAAGGATGCTGCAGCGGATCCCCATATCCTGGCGGATATCGTTCGAAGTTGTACGAACTGCTCACACTTGGCGGTGCATCTGTGAATTATATTGGCACGTTATCTGACCCGCCAAATAATGGAAGTTTACCCGATAGAGATCATCAGGGATATCCAGGAGCAACGATCGAAATTTTACGCAATAATATCGATGGTGTTTTTACGAAGGTGCCGACACCCAACCTTATTCTGTTGGACATCGGGACAAATAATTTTTGGAATGGGGATCAGCCAATCGCTGTGTGTATTGCGTTGACGGCGCTGATTGATCAAGTTGCTGCGCAGTGTCCAACATCCAAAATACTTGTATCTAATCTTCTGCTTAGGACCGATGTCCATGCAGCCTTGCAAGAGCAATTCGGTCGCGATTACTTACCAGCCCTAATAAGTGATGAAATTGCACGTGGACACCATGTCTCACTCGCCAACCTTCACGCTGCGCTGCTTGGATCTGATCTTACCGCTGACCATGTGCACCCAACAGTGAATGGATACAATAAGATGGCGGTCGCATGGTATGAGGCGATAAAGGATGCGACAGGTGGACTTTTGATCGATCCGTTAGAAATGGTGATTAATGGGGGGTTCGAATCTATCGCATCGGAATCGTCGGGTGCTTATAACAATGGTCCGTATTCGGTTGAGGGTTGGGTTACCTCAGGTACGCCGTTTGAATTGATGACATCATGGAATCCAGTGTTATCAACGACGGAAGGCTCCAAGATCGCCTTTTTTAATGGGGGTGATGATTCCTACGACGGCAGCATTTCCCAGTCGTTTGCCACCGTACCTGGGACGATTTACCAGCTCTCGTTTGATGCGGGTATTGTTGTTAGCGAAAGCTGGGCACCTCGACAACAAACAATGGGTGTCGAGGTGATTGGTTCGAAAGAGTTGTTTCATATGGATATAAATATACTTGGAGGCGAGGGTAAGGCGCAGTGGCGGCCGCAAAAATTTTATTTCACCGCCGATTCCAGTAATACTACTTTGGTGTTCCGCGATAAGTCGCGAGTCCTTACTTCACCGACCGCGCAATATAGCGACCTCCTTCTGGACAATGTTCGTCTCATCGTGTCGCCAAACGACCCCTCGCTCGTCGCATTTCCGCAAGCAATTACTATAAAAACGGGTCAACCTTTTCGTATGAATCTCAGTGGGGTGTTAGGGCAAACGACGCAGCCAGAAAACATTATGATTTCAACGTTGCCCAGCCATGGGTTGTTATCGTCTGCTGGTGACGATATTACTTACACAGCTGTGTCCGGTTATACAGGCGGTGATAGTTTTAGCTTTATGATCACCAATGGAACAATGCATTCAGCGGCCGCGATTGTTTCAATAAATGTGATACCATTGGATGCACCCACGTTGATCAATGGAAGCTTTGAGACTGGCTCGCTCATCGGCGGTACAGATGGCCACCGAAATCTCGATGGCTGGCAAGTAAGTGGTACACCTATTGGCCTTGGAACTTCATGGAATACGAGGCTCTCAGCGACGGATGGGGAGAGGGTTGCGTTCTTTAATCCTGGGTCAGACGCTTTTGGCGGAATCATCTCTCAAACATTTGCGACGATAAAGGGTGCGGCGTATCGCCTCACGTTCGATGCGGGTGTCGTTGTGAGTGAGACGTGGGCACCGCGTCAGCAAAAGCTCCTCGTGCAGGTTTTGGGAAATAGTCCAATCCTGTCAAATACGGTATTTTTGAATGGTCTGGAGGGTGCAGCAAATTGGACATCAGCGAATTTTGAGTTTGTTGCCGATGGAAATTCAACAACGCTTATGTTTACTGATCGGTCTGCCGATTTAGTAGAGCCAATAGCAAATTTGAGCGATATGATTCTCGATAATGTAAAAATATTACCAAAACCCAATATTCTAACGTATGACGAATGGCTAGCCTACCATTCTTTTCCAACAGGCGTCCTAGAAGATCATGATGGTGATGGCATCCTCGATATCGTAGAATATGTGATTGGAGGAGATCCAAAAGCTTGCAATGATCAAAGGTTCCGACCTGTTGGAAGAATTGTAATTGGAGACCCCGATGGTTCGGAACAGTACTTGTTGTTTCAGTATAGAAGGACGTTGTCGAGCGCCGCAGACCCAACGATCCATATCAAAGTGGAGTACGGAACAGATCTAAGCGGACAATGGAATGATGCCGATTCAAATCCGTTAGTAAAATCTGTGCTGAGTTATGAGCCGCTCCAAGATGGATCAGATCTCGTGAGCTATTATTTACCTTTGACTCTTGGAGTTCGCGGAAAACTATTTGCACGGTTGGTCGTAAGTCGACCCTAATGTAGTTCAACCGAGGTGCGTTCGTGGAATGCAGCGCCCTGTGATAGCCATGTTCATGATGCGCCAACATCGTTACAGGATCCTCCGGGCACTCAATGATCGATGGATACGCACATGGTTAGGCTTGGCGGGCCCCCAAGGGCTCGGCCTGATGTGCGGGTGGATTGCATCGCGGTCAACCACCCCGTACCATGGAAGAAGTATTCTCGCGAACATGTGTGTACGAGGGTTTGTCGCCCCGAGCGTCGTAATTGCCAACACCAACATCGTTCTCGGGGCTCATGTGCTCTTGGGCGATAGGACAATGATTCAGGATGCAGGTGCTGGTGGTACCATACAATTGATGGATCACGTTCACATTTATGGAGACAGCTTCATTGAGACTGGAATGGGTGGCGAGATATTCATAGACGCTGGGTCACATATTCAACCTGGGTGCCACATTCACGCGTTTTGCCAGGGGGTCCGGATTGGAAAGAAAGTTGAAATCGCACCGAGATGTGCTTTTTACAGTTACGATCACAAGGCTGAATATGGAGAACCCATTATGGATCAAGGACTGTCGAGCAAGGGGGAAATCGTGGTGAAGAATGGAGCATGGTTGGGGCATGGTGTCATTGTCTTAAGTGGTGTAACTATTGGTGAATGCGCAGTAATTGGCGCTGGATCAGTGGTTACCAAGAACGTGCCAGATTACGCAATTGCAGCAGGTGTGCCTGCAAGGGTTCTTGAGGTGAAATGCAAACCTCAATTAAATCATTAGGAAGATATTGAGGTTTTTTAGAGGTTAAAATGCTATGAAAGTTGTAATATTCGCAGGTGGTTTCGGATCTCGGATCAGTGAAGAGAGCCTTATCAAGCCTAAGCCAATGATAGAAATAGGGGGTTTGCCAATTTTATGGCATATTATGAAGATCTATTCTGCGCACGGCCTGAATGATTTCGTGATTTGCTGCGGCTATAAAGGCTACATGATTAAGGACTTTTTTGCGAACTACCACCGCAGCCGCTCTGATCTCACGTATGACTTGAAACGCAATCAGGCGATTGTGCATCGCTCTGACTCTGAGCCATGGATGGTCACGTGTGTTGAGACTGGCGAAAGCACAATGACCGGAGGAAGGCTCAAGCGTGTTGAGCAGTATCTTGGGGATGAGACGTTCTGTCTAACCTACGGTGATGGTGTTTCGGATGTCAATGTAGCAGAAAGTATTAGATTTCATCGGCACCATGGGAAGTTGGCAACTCTAACTGCAGTTCAATCTCCTGGGCGGTTCGGCGCCTTTTCATTGCAGTCCGATAGTGGGCACATTGGATCATTTGCCGAGAAGCCAAAAGGCGACGGGGCATGGATCAATGGGGGATTCTTTGTTCTTGAGCCTGGTGTGATTCCATATATCGACGGCGATGATACCACATGGGAGCGTGACCCCTTAGAACAGCTTGCTAGAACTGGAGAGCTTAGGGCGTTTCGTCACGAAGGGTTTTGGCAATCCATGGATACTTTAAGAGACAAGTTTCACCTTGAGGATCTCGTTGCAAAAGGATCCGAGCCGTGGAACATTTGGAAGACATCCAATAATAGTTAGACTTAATCAAGTAGGGTCGATTCGCCATAGGGTAAATCTAAAAAGGAGTATTATGGTACAACCATTTCCTGAAATATTTAATAGCATAAAATAATTAGTAAATACTACCATGACAGCAAGAATAGAAGCCCCGAAATGTAGATCCTGTAGGGAGGATCTAAGCCACGTAATGTGTGATTTGGGGACGTCCCCTCTTGCAAATTCATTCGTAAGATGCGATGCTACGGCAGTTCGGGAGAAGTATTATCCACTTAAGGTTCTGGTGTGCGGTCAATGTTTTTTATCGCAATTGGAAGAGTTTGATACACCCGATTCAATATTTGGTGATTATGCATATTTTAGTAGCTATTCATCTTCATGGGTTGAGCATGCGCGGAAATATTGTGAGATGATGCGAGACCGGTTTGGGTATGGGCCGACAACGCAGATTGTCGAAATCGCCAGTAACGACGGATATTTGCTCCAGCATTTCAAATTAATGGGACTCAATGTCTTCGGCGTCGAGCCCGCTGAGAATGTTGCTGAGATTGCATGGCAAACAAGAGGGATCCCGAGTATGCAAAGGTTCTTCGGAGTGGACGCGGCAATCGAACTCGTTGAATCTGGTCATTCAGCAGATCTATTGATGGGAAATAATGTTCTTGCGCATGTTCCTGATATCAATGATTTCGTTGCAGGCTTGGCAATTGCACTGAAGCCATTGGGGGTCATTACCTTTGAGTTTCCACATCTACAACGTCTTATTGAACACAACCAATTTGATACGATTTACCATGAGCATTTCTCCTATTTGTCGTTGTTGACGGTAAAGAAAATATTTAGCAATCATCGATTAGAAATTTTCGATGTTGAGGAGATCGGTACGCACGGTGGTTCCCTTCGGATTTTTGCATGTCATCAGGATGCATTTGGTGGCGCATTTGATTTGTCAGAGCGGGTTGGTGACACTTTGTGCAACGAGAGAAGGTTTGGGATGGAAAAGATTCAGACGTACACCGATTTCAATCAAAAAGTTAATAAGACAAAATCAAAAATTCAAAAGTTTATTACTGATTCGGGTAAGTCTAATAAGACGATTGTTGGTTACGGGGCGGCAGCGAAGGGTGTTACGTTGATCAATTCATGTGGTATTACCGCGAGTCAAATTGGATATGTGGTGGATAAGAGTCCGCACAAGCAGAACCATTACATGCCAGGGTCCCGAATCCCGATCTTCGGACCTGAGAAAATCTTTGAAACTCGACCTGATTATATCTTGATTCTGGCATGGAATTTGAAGGAGGAAATAATCGCCGAAATGAAGGAGGTCAGGGACTGGGGAGGAAGGTTTGTTGTTCCGATTCCTGAGTTGCTTGTCTTGGACTAGCATGTTAGGGGTATTAGGAACAATTCAGAATTTTAGATTGGTCATTATGAGCGAGGAGGGAAAACAGATGCATGCTCTTGCAGAAGAATTGTTTCCAATTTGCCGAAGCATCACCGGGGAGGGTGTCAGAGGTACACTGCATCGGGTAGCATGTGAGATTCCGATTGTCATTCATGATGTTCCCAGTGGGACGAAGGTGCATGATTGGGTCGTGCCGGACGAGTGGAACATCAGGGATGCGTGGATTAGGGGACCGAATGGTCAGAAAGTTGTTGATTTTAAAAAATGCAATTTACATGTGGTTGGCTATAGCTCGCCTATTTCGTCAATGATGGATCTGTCTGAATTGCGGCATCACCTGTATAGTCTGCCGGAAAACCCCGACTGGGTCCCCTACCGGACGGGATATTATAATCATTCATGGGGTTTTTGTGTCGCACAACGTGAAATAGATCTGTGGGAGGATGGTATCTATCAAGTGTTTATTGATGCAGAACTGTCGGCCGGTTTTCTCACCTACGGGGAGCTAGTTGTCTCTGGTCAGACCTGCGAAGAATTTTTGATTTCCTGCCATGTCTGCCATCCCTCACTCGCAAACGACAATCTTTCTGGTATTGTTGTCGCCGTCGCACTCGCACGACATCTTTTGGCCAGGCCGGGGCGACTTACCGTTCGGTTTCTCTTCATCCCTGGGACGATCGGGTCGATTACGTGGTTGGCATTGCACGGGGACGTCGTGCCGCGAATCAAGCACGGCTTGGTTCTGACCTGTGTTGGCGATCGCGGTGGCGCTACGTATAAGCGGTCACGTCGCAGTACTGCCACCATTGATCGGGTGATGAATTATATCTTTCAGGAGGTTGGGTTAATTGAGCGTGTGCTGGATTTCGTTCCCTATGGATATGATGAGCGGCAATATTGTTCATTGGGGTACAATTTGCCAATCGGGGTTCTTTCCCGATCAACTCATGGATCGTTCCCAGAATATCACACGAGTGCTGATAACATGGGGTTCATCACGGAAGACGCACTCAGTGACACACTAAATAAAGCCATCTGCGCAATTGAAATGATTGAGGCGAATTGTATCTATAAAAACCTAAAGCCGATGGGCGAGCCAATGCTTGGAAAGGTTGGGCTCTATGACAAGGGTGGAGGTGGGCGCTCTGGACAATTTGGTGAACTTGCGATGCTTTGGGTTCTAAGTCTATCAGATGGTACAGTAGATCTCCTGTCGATTGCGGAGCGTTCCAAGATTCCATTCCCTGAGATTGTCGGTGCCTCGTTAGCATTGGAGCAAGCGGGAATTATTAGGAGATCTTAAGACATTGAACCTAGGCTGGAGATTGGACATCAGTCCAGGAACCCACCTTTTGCGATTTCAGGAGTGAAGACATTGCATACTGGGCAGCTAGTCCATCATGAAATGACGCGTCGATCTCTGGATCAAGCTGTCCGCTGATACAGGCATTTAAATAGCCATGAATCATTCTTCTCAGTGCGGTTGGCTCCCCATAAGAGGCCTCTGGTGCTAACTGGAGGTCAGTCCATTCTGGAAATGACGGTGTCGAGCGCTTAATGAAGTCAATCCCGCCTCGGCTGAGTGATGCTTTGAGAGCACCCTCGGTGCCGACAACCTCGAGGTAGCCGAGGGGAGCGAATGGAGGCGTGATGCGGCTGATGAAGATTTGGTTGTGTACCCCGTTGGTATGTTTCATCCATGCGCCGACAAGATCATCGGGTACATTGGAAATAGAATCAGGTGCTAAGGTAGGAGCATGTGAATGTGGAATTGACATCGTATAACCGATTACCGCTCCAATGGGACCTAAGACGTGTCGGCTGATGTCAAAGAGGTGTGAACCAAGATTCTCGAGCATTCCAGGGTGAATCGGTTGGTTATGATTCCTTGGTTGTTCAGAGGGGCCTCGGGTCAGTCCATCCCAGCGGTCATATTGGATTCTTGCAAGAAAAGGGGTTCCAATTTCACCATTTGCAAGCCGTTTTCGAAGTGAACGGATTCCGTAATTGTAGCGAAACGTAAATGCAGTAAAGTGAATTTTATTTGATTTTGACGCAGTATTTGTCATGAGCTCAGCCTGAGCGATCGACACGGCAAGTGGCTTTTCACATAGTACATGTTTGCCATGTGTCAATGCCGCAACTGCATGGTCTGCATGGTCTGAGTTGGCGCTTGCGATCGTTACCGCATCGATGTCTTCTCTACTGCAGAGCTCGTGATAATTGGTCATTGCTGATGAGATACCATATTTTGCTGCAAGTGATTTCGAATTTGCGCCGCAGACCGCAACAACCTTGGCATTTGGGTGTGATAGAATACATGGGATGTGGCACTCGTCAGCAAATCTGCCAGTGCCGATAACTCCAACGCGAATGATGGGGGATTTACGTTCCATGTGATATCTTTTGTGAGTAATAGAAGATTTCTGTAGTGTCGACACTCAATTGGTAACGTACTACTAATCGTTGTACGAGGATAAATTATTTGGTTAGATGCGGTGGAGAGATATGGAAGAGATAATTGCATTTGTTAGGAAATCATGATTTTTAGCGATACTGGGATTGCTGGTGTGTACATCGTCGAATTAGAACGCAGGATCGATTCCCGCGGGTCGTTCTCGCGGGCCTATTGTACTGCAGAGTTTTCGAGAGTTGGGATCGAGTTTCAAGCGGTTCAGGCCAATTTGTCGGTGAACCTGCTCAAAGGCACGCTACGTGGAATGCATTATCAAGGGTGTGGCACTGGGGAGTCCAAATTGGTTCGGTGCATCAAGGGTGCAGTTTGGGATGTGATCATTGATATGCGGGCTGATTCTCCAACTTATTTAACACACTTTGGAGTGGAGCTGAGTGCCCAAAACGGGCTTGCCTTGTATGTGCCTGAACTTGTGGCGCATGGGACTCTCGCATTGTCGGACGGTGCAGAGATTTTCTACCTGATGGGTGGGTTTCATGACTCTGAGAGATCTTGTGGAATACGCTTTGACGATCCAGGTGTTGGAATTGTTTGGCCTGCTGATGTGTCGGTGGTCAGTCAGCGAGATCTTGAGTGGCCATTGATCGGATGGAAGTATGGGAATTAGATTTTTTGCTGGAGGCGTGAGGCTTCTTCAATGGGCATTCTCTCGTACGGTCCAGGCGACCAAGCGCGTTGCTGTAGTGGTGCCGTGGTCGGACCGGGAGCAGTTCACAGCAGATGAGGAAATTTCGATCCGCCATTTGCTTTACTATCTGGGGGGGCATGATAAATATCTATTAGTTCCAAGGGGGTCTGGCATGTTGAAATCTGGTTTTCAGGTGGTGAGACTTGCGAAGAGGTATTTCGGTTCGCCGTCCTCCCATGACCGTTTACTTTACAAGATTTGGTTTTATAAAAAGTTTTTAGCGTATGAATTTATTCTATTCTACCATCTTGATAGTCTTGTTTTAGAAGATAATATTTTAAAGTGGTGTTCAGGTGATTTTGATTTTATCGGTCCTCCTTGGATTAAGTGTGAGGATAGTCCATGGGTGGAAGTGCCGAGAGTTGGAAATGGAGGGTTCAGCATGTTGCGGGTAAGCCGAGCCATAGAGGTGCTTACCAGTCGTTACAGGGTAGAGCCGGCCACTCTTATTCACGAATGGTTCGGTGAATTCTGCCCAATGTGGGTTGTGGATGTGCTCACGATGTTTCGGGGGAATTCTAGATGGTTTCGAGTGAAGGATCGACTGCTCGAGAAATGGAATGAGAGCCGATGTCCTACAAGTTATGGGCGGGGAAATGACCAATTCTGGGCTGACAAAGCTGTCAAATATGTGAGCAAATTTCGCGTAGCAACACTTGAGGAGGGTCTTCGCTTTGGGTTCGAGGTATCGCCTCAGACATGTTATGAAATGGCAGGAAATCAAATGCCATTTGGTTGTCATGCGTGGGTCAAGTATGATCGTGAGTTTTGGCAGCCTCACCTGCTAAGTGATGCGCCTAAAACTGTCACCCCTGAAAAAGAATAGGTTTACGGTTATGAAAGTTTCGATTTGTTTACCAACCTTGAATAGCATTCGTTATTTACCCGATAGGCTGAGTAGTATTGTTGGGCAGAGTTATGAAAACTGGGAGTTGATTGTGGTTGATAGTGGTTCCAGCGATGGGACCATTCAGATGGTAGAAGACCTTCGAGCTCAGGATGAGCGTGTACAGATTATTCAGACGCCACCAGACGGGATTTACCCCAATTTTAACAGAGGTATCGAGTTCGCGAATGCGGAACTCGTGTACATCGCGACAAGTGATGATACCATGGCAGATAACTTTTTGGAGAAGATGGTCTCTGCTTTAGAGTCAAATCAGGATTGTGATATCGCGCACTGCCCAATGCGCGTATTGAGTGCGGACGGAAGTTTGGGTATCGATTGGTGGCGGGAGGAATCGATTTTTGCTAGAAGCACAGGAAGCCTCCTGATTGAAAATCACAAGAGGCTTGCTCCACTTGATGGAGTGTTGTGCCTACTTGGCAATAATGTCTATTCCTCAGTCACACAGATGCTGATAAGGAAATGCTTATTTGATAGGGTCGGTGGCTATAAGTCCACTTGGGGATCCTTGGGTGATTTCCATTGGAATTTGAGAGCAGGACTCGTTGCTAACACAATCCATGTTCCGGATACATGGGGTGGTTGGAGAATGCACCCAGAGCAGGCGACTGCGGGGGTTCGGCTGGGTTCAATGGATCATCAAATTTCGATTGATCAGATGATTGCTGATGTCCTCGATGGGCTCGATCGATTTGTTGAGAAGAGTGAGCAGGTTGAAATATGTGGTAGGCTGGTACCCCGTGCGCGCGTTCTCAGGGATTATTTGCGTGAATATGAAGGTTGTAGGTCAATCTTTCATCGTCGTTTGTTTATGTTAAGGCAGTTGGTCGATGGAAAGTTAGTCGCATGGACGCATCTGTGCGCACTGCTGGGTGGTGGGTCTCATTGGGTAAGAGATGCACCTGAGTTAGTGGTGTCATGGTTTGACGATGATGTACTTGTGCCTCTTGGTTAGGCTTTGGTTGAAGGTCTGGTTGCCTGTGAACGAAGGCGATTCGTCTGGCCTTGGGCCGCGGATTCCTTCCGCTCGATAGCATGTATCGCGGCCTACCCTTGTGATGAAGATCTTGTTTATTACCTCTCACGCTCCCGGCGGGCCCGATCATGGTGCGCGTTTACGTGCGAGAAATTTGATGGTGCAGCTTCGGAGGTTTGGTGATGTCCATTTGGTTTTAGCAGGGTCTTATGAGGCATATGGGTGTAAGACACCTAATGCTTCTGAAGAATTTAAGCCGATTCGCGTTTTTGATTTTTTCCCATGCCCAATCAAGAGCGTGTTCGAACGTCTCAGATTTGAGGTTGGGTCTGATGAATTGAATACCCACAGGGTGAGGGCAAGGGAGGAGGATGAGGTGGAGTTGAAATATCTGATAAGTACTTATGATTTGGTTTGGGTTCATGGATTGCGGGTCGCCAATGGGTTTAATTTATGGAGGTGGCCAAAGACGATTCTTGATATCGATGATATCCCTAGCGAGGTTGTGAGGAATGAAATTGCAAATGCACGAGGGGTTTTGCACAGGTTACGGGCGTGGCGGCAGTACATGATTTGGCGTCGGCATGAGGGAAGGCTGTGTGAACGCTTTGACGGGATTGCGGTTTGTAGTGCCGAAGATCGTGAGAGATTTGATGGCACCCCAGAGGTTTATGTAGTTTCTAATGGGTGTGATGTGCCTAGTGTTGTACCGGAGCGCATTCGATTTTTGCCCCTGCGCATTGGGTTTGTAGGTTCTCTTGAATACGGTCCCAATGCAGGTGGTATGCGTTGGTTTTTGCATCATGTTTGGCCTCGCCTGCTCGCATCCTTCCCGGAGGTAACGCTACGGATCGTGGGAAAGGATAGCGATCGTGCGGAGTGGGTGAGATTTGGGAATGTAGATGGACTTGGTTGGATTGCGGATGTTGAATCTGAGATGGCCACCTGGGCCTTGACGATTGTCCCGATCTTTGAGGGTGGGGGTACTCGTATCAAAGTGAGCACGGCTTTTAGTCGGAAATGTCCGGTGGTTTCGACTCAGTTAGGGGTTTATGGGTACGACGTTACGGATGGAAATGAGGTATTGATTGCGGATGCCGCTGTTGATTTTGGAGGAGCCTGTCTAAGGGTGTTGGAGGATCACGCATTGGGTGATCAACTTGCAGACCATGCGTGGGATCGATTCATATGTAATTGGACCTGGGCTGCGAATTCTTCATGTCTTGCTGAGATTGTGAAGAGGTTTAGCGAGAAGCCGGATGGTTGTGGAGGTGAATGAAATGGATTGTTCAATCATCATTTGCACGCGTGGGCGGGGCGAGCGGCTGCAAAAGACTTTGTGTGCTTTTGCGTTGGTGAGGGTTCCAGCGGAGTGGGAGGTCGAGATGATCGTGGCTGACAACGATGAGGTAGGAAGTGCTGCAGAAGTTGTTCGGATGACGAAACTCGATAGGATCTCTATCCATTACCTGCATGAGCGAGTGCCGGGGAAGAGTCGGGCATTGAATGCCGCCGTAGCCAAGGCATGTGGGCGGGTGCTATTGTTTACTGATGACGATGTTGAGCCTGCAGAGTCATGGCTTGAGCGGATGGCGGAGCCGCTGCTAGAAGGACGTTGTGCGGCGGTAGCGGGTCGTATCGAGCTTGCGCCTCATCTTGTGAGATCATGGTTTGGTGCAATGCATCGGACGTGGTTGGCTGAGATCTTGGACCCGGGCGATGGCAAGATTGCTCTTGTCGGTGCGAGTATGGGTGTCCACGGCTCCGTGTTTGAGTTGATTGGTGGTTTTGATGAAGCCCTAGGGCCTGGTGCATCTGGATTTGGTGAAGAGACATTGCTGGGAATGCAGATCGAGGAGGCTGGGCTACTCATTTCGCCGGTTGTTGGGACCTTTGTGGTTCACTATCCGGATGTGTCGAGGCTTTTGCGTGCTGACTGGGTGTTGGCTGCTGCTCGGTTCGGTGAGACCTCTGCGTACATCATGTACCACTGGGAGCATGCGGCAGTCGTGTTTCCAAGGATTCGGGCGGTGGTGGTTTCGGCAAAGTTGGGATTTCGTCGATGGTTGATGATGACCTTTAGAGGTCCCCTTGAAGGTTGCTCAGCATGGGAGATGAGCTATCGGGTTCAGATCGCGAGGCTTAGGAAGATTGCGGCTGAATCCAATTTACCGAGGAATTATTGTTTTCGTTCGTTGCACAAAAATCGGTTTAACTAAAGGTAAAATTTAAGATGAATAAAATAACAAAAAAATTGTTTTCAAATAAGCTGGGATATAATGGGTGTGAAAATATGTTAGGTATAGAGTATTACCTTGCGTGGATCTATGTTTTCATGAGTCTGTTTCTTTCGGGGTGTGGTAGCATGAGTCCATCACCGCCCTTACCAAGGGAGGCGTCCATGTCCATTCCGAATGCGAATCTGGCGGCAGGTGATGAGGTCAAGGTGTCGTTTTCCGGTGCCCCTGATTTGAATTTGAAGCAGAAGATTCAGGTCAACGGCAATTTGAGTTTGCCTACGATTGGCGACGTTCGGGCTGTTGGGAAAAGCATCGCGGGATTTCAGTCCGAGTTGACAGCGCGTTATCAGCCGCATTTTCAAGATCCAACGGTAGTGGTATCTGTGGAAAACGCGGCAGCGGGTGTCTATGTGTCTGGTGAGGTTCTGCGGCCTGGGAAAATCCCATTGGATCGGCCGATGACAGCTCTCGAGGCGGTGATGGAGTGTGGTGGATTTTCAAAACTTGCAAATCCGCGGCAGGTGATTGTGGTGAGGAATCAAGCGAATCGCATGGAGCGTTATCCCTTAAACCTCAATGAGGCGCTCAATGGGGGGGAGAGTCAGCCGTTCTATTTACGGGTATATGATGTTATTTACGTGAGGCAGAGCGTTTGGTGATATGAAAAAGCTTATGCCATGAGGTGTTGTTCGATGACTTTGAGGATATCGATTCGTCCAGTTCGGTTTTTTGAGGAACTGGTAAACACGTTTGAGGTTGTTGCTACTTCGGCGGGCATAGCCGCGAGGAAGGTGTCGATTGTGATGCGTGTCTTGGCGGGAGATTGTTTGTCAGTTTTTGTGAATACCAAGGAGAACGGTACGGAGCAAGTGGCTAGCCAGCAGGTGAAGTCGATGTCAATGCGTTGTGGTGTCAAACGAGAGTCGATCAGGACGAAGACATGTTTGAGGTTTTCGCGTTGTTCGATGTAGTCGCCGACCGATTCGGTGAAATCGA
This sequence comes from Akkermansiaceae bacterium, assembly GCA_026461385.1. GTDB lineage: Bacteria > Verrucomicrobiota > Verrucomicrobiia > Verrucomicrobiales > Akkermansiaceae > Luteolibacter. The sequence goes on along the minus strand of JAPJNB010000078.1, from coordinate 10,216 downwards.
TTTTTTCGCTTTTGGCTACCTTAGCGTATCCGTAGCCTGGGAGGTCAACGAGGCTCCATGTTTCGTTCATGACAAAGAAGTTGAGGAGCCTGGTTTTTCCGGGAGTTGCTGATACCTTCGCAAGGTGATCCTTGTTAGATAGCATATTGATCATCGAGCTTTTGCCTACGTTTGAGCGTCCGATGAAAGCAAATTCGTGGAGGTGCCATGTGGGTGCTGCGCTGAGGTCGCGGGCACTGAGGGCGAACGTCGCTGATTTAATTTGCATGCGAATTGCTAGCGTGATTCTCGGCGATCATTGAAAGTGAGCGAGGATCTTGTCGGCCGCATGTTCAGGACTGATGCCATGAAGCTCCCTGAGGACTTCGGGTTTCCCATGTTCGATGAATTGGTCTGGCCAGCCAATGCGCTCGATGGGTGTATGGATGCCGGCGGTGTGCAGGTGTTCGATGACTGCGGCGCCGAATCCATTCATCATCACGTGATCTTCGAAGGTGCAAACGACCTTGCATTGGGTCGCGTATTGTTCTAGCACTTGAGCATCAAGAGGTTTGATAAATCGAGGATTGATGAGTGCGACTGATAGTCCTTTTTGTTCCAGGATTTCTTTAGTGCGCTCGGCCATTTCGAATAGAGTTCCGAGACCGATCAGTGCCACGTCTGCGCCATCGGCGATCACCTCTGCTTTACCGATTTCGAGGAGTTGTGGGTTTTCTTTGATAGGAGTGCCTTTGATGGTGCCTCGCGGGAAGCGAATTGCGGATGGGCCTGCATCGTAGTGCGCCATGGTGTAGAGCATGTCGACAAACTCATCTTCATCCTTCGGCTGCATGTGGATGATGCCGGGTATATGGCGGAGGTAGCCGATGTCGAACAGGCCGTGATGGGTTGGGCCGTCATCTCCGGATAAGCCGCCTCGGTCCATGCAGAGGCGCACGGGCAATCCTTGCAGGGCCATGTCGTGGATGATCATGTCATAGGCGCGCTGCATGAAGGTCGAGTAAATTGCAAGAAACGGCTTGAATCCGTCGGTCGCGAGACCACAGGCGAAGAGCGCGGCGTGTTCCTCAGCGATTCCGACGTCGAAGTAGCGGTCTGGGAGTTCGTTTTTGAAAATTTCCAACTTGGTTCCGCCGGGCATCGCTGCGGTGATGGCAACAATCTTCGGGTCTTTTTTTGCGAAATCGGTGATGGTTCTGCCGAAGATATCCGAGCAGGTTGGAGTGAGAGTTGAGTCGGTGGATCCATCCTCAATCTTATAGGTTCCGAGTCCGTGGAATTTCCCAGGATTGTCGAGTGCCGGTTGGTAGCCGCGGCCTTTTTCGGTGATGATGTGAAGGACTACGGGTTCGTGAAGTGTCTTGAGGTGTTCGAAGGTGCGGACGAGTAGTGGTAGGTCGTGACCATCGATCGGGCCAAAGTAGCGCAGGCCGAATTTTTCAAAAAGGACGTTTTGGAAAAATAGATTTTTTGCGCCTTCCTCAACCTTGTGAGCGAGAGTGCGAGCTGCCTTTCCCGCGATTTTTTCGACGAATTCGGCGGCTTGGCGGCGGACGGTCGCGTAGGCCGAGTGCGTTTGAAGTGCATTGAAATAACGAGCGATTGCACCTACGTTTTTATCGATCGACCATTCGTTATCGTTGAGAACCACGATGAATTTTTTGGTGGTTTCTGCGATGTTGTTGAGTGCCTCGAGCGTCGGTCCGCAGGTGAATGCGGCATCGCCGGCGACGGCGACGATGTGGTGGTCGTTTCCAGAGAGGTCGCGGGCTGCGGCCATCCCAAGGGCGGCTGAGAGAGCGGTGCCAGCGTGGCCTGCACCGTAGGCGTCATGCTCTGACTCGCTGCGGAGCAGGAATCCGTTGAGGCCTTTGTAGGTGCGGATGGTGTGGATTTGCTGGGCGCGGCCGGTGAGCATTTTGTGGACGTATCCTTGGTGGGAGACATCGAACACAAACTTGTCCTTGGGTGTTGAGAAGACTCGGTGCATTGCGATGGACAATTCCACCACTCCGAGGTTGGGGCCGAGGTGGCCGCCGGTTCTTGAGAGTGAATCAATGAGGGTATGCCGGATCTCTGATGCCAGAGCGGTCAAATCGTCATCGGCGAGTCGTTTGACATCGCTGGGTGAGACAATCGTTGAGAGGAGTGGGCCGACGGTGGGTAGGCTAGAAGAGTCGGATCTCATTATCTTGGTCGTCGGAATCGTCCCGTGAATTTATGATCAGGGAATTCGTTGCATCATCCACAATTTGCGGGTCGGTATCCAGCGAATTGTCGTTTTGGCTCTGAAGTGTGATAAGGTCGATGCGATTGCGTGCATCTTTGATCATGGATTCACAGCGCTTGAGGAGTTCTGAGCCTTTTTCGTAATGGCTGACGAGTTCCTCGAGTGCGAGGTGTTCGTGCTCCATTGTCTCGACGATTTTTTCAAGTCCGTCGAGGGCTTCTTCAAAAGTGGGTCGGCGCGACTCACCATCGGTAGTGGTTGATTTTCGGCGCGCCATGCTCATTGAAGTTCATCGGTTTCGGATACGCGAGTTTGGCGGTTGCTGTAGAAAATCATGTCTGCGTTGACCAGTGGGATTCGGTAAGGGTAGCGCTTGGCAACTCCTTGGATTCTTTGATCTCGGTCGATGAGTGTCACGTTTGCGGGATAAAGCGTCTTTCCCTCGAGAACCATCATCGTGAAGTCTTTGTATTGAAGTGCAACTTCTGATAGATTGCCAGATCCATGCGATGAGGGTGAAATGGTCACGCCAGCAACCGGGGTTTGTAGGTCATTGGCGATGGTTTCAAGTTTTTCGAATTCCGCATAGGTCGGTGGCAGCCAGATGCTGATTCTATCGGCGTACCAGGCAACAGCCCATGGTTGGTCCGAGAAGACCACTTGTTTTGAGGTGGTGTAACCTTTCAGGCCGTTTTTCAGGTTATTCAGCGCCGGTGCATAGTAGGGTGGCCAGTGTGGGACGCCGCCACGATCTCGGAGTGCGAGGCCGATGCGAACGCTGAGGGGTAGGCTGAGCAGGAAGGGCAGGGAGCAAAGTGGGACGATCACATAGAAGTGGGTGTTTCGCAGGAATGGGGTTGAGGCGACGAAATCAAGGCGGCTCCAGAGGATCGAGACGAGCGCGACCCCATAAGCCGTCATGATCGGCGCAAACAGTAGGTGGAGCTGGTTGGCATCGAGCTCGGTTTTCGAGACCCCGAAGATTGCCATGCCGAAGGCCGCGCCCACCCACATCAGCAAAATTGCCCATCGAAAGTTGGCAATCGAAGCACGTTTGAACGGGTGGAGAAGGGCGATGAAAAAGAGAGGTGCGACGACAATCCCTCCGAGGAAGGGGATGATGTCATTGGATTGCACCAAGGCACTTCTCACAATTTTGGAGAGTAGGCCATCGAGGACAAGCGGCTGTGTTTCGAGGTCACCGTTGCGCATCACTGCGCTTTCGCTGCCATTGCCAAGGCCGTTGTAGATGGTGAGGAACGCGGTTCCGAGGGGTGATCCCGTGAGGTTATTGTTGCGAATTATTGGCCCGATGCCGGCCAGTAGGATGAGGGCGAGGACTGAAATCCCGATGATTCCGCGCGGGCGGAAGGCGATGGCTGCATAGATGATGTAGCCGAGTGCGATCCAAACCGTGAGCCAATGCGTGAGGGCGAGCAGCGTGAAGAAGATGCCAGCGATGATGGCGGGAGCCGCAGCGAGGCGGCCGGTGGCTGCTGCTTCCACGGCTCGGTAGGCGAAATAGATGCCGCACGAAAAAAGCAGTAGCATCAGCATTTGTGGCAAGCCGCTCAGTGAGTAGGTCCAAAATGTCTGGCAAAACAGCATGAGGACCGCGCAGACCCCCGCGATTTTGGCGTCGAAGATTCGGGAAATTAGCAGGTAATTCACGCCGATGGCCATGAGGAAAAACAGAATGGAAACCGCAGCGATCACGCGGTCGAGCGGGAAGACCATCTCGTTATCCTGCATTTGCCATGAATCTGGATTATTGGCACCGACGAGTTTCAGGACGGCCGCATTGAGCAGGGGATTGAGGGGCGAGTGATAGGTGTCCTCGAATCCCTTGAGCGGAATTGCGCGGTTTTGTGAGCGTTGCGCTTGGTCGTAGGCGACAGGTCGGATCAACTTCGTGGTGAATCCATTGCCGCGGGCGATCTCACGTGAGATTTGCGCTTGATCCATTGCCTGGGGCGAGTCGAGTCCCTTGAATAAAACGAAAAGATTTCCGAGGGTCAGAATAATCAAGACTAAGAAAAACAAGCTGCGGCGGATGATCATGCCGGCGTCGAGATGTGAGGAAGATGTCATGGTGAGAATGGAGTGAAATTCGTTGATTCGGTCAGATCCCAAGATCCTTTAATTTGCGTTGGAGCGTTCTTCGGCTCAGCCCAAGAAGTTCCGACGCATGCGTGCGGTTGCCTCGGGCGAGTGCGAGTGCGGCGCGGATCGCTTTAGTTTCCAGCGCATTCAAATTGAATTCTGAAGCAGCGGCAAGGGTGTTTTTGGAATGTGTTGGCGTGTAAGCTGGGGTTTGCTCTGGCGATTGGATGAATTGGGGAAGATGCGAGACCTCGATGGTGGTGCTGTTGCTCATCACGACGCCGTGTTCGATTGCAGTGCGGAGTTCTCGGACATTGCCGGGCCATGAGTAGGCGAGGAGCGACCGCATGGCGGAATCGCTCAGGGGCTTCACGGGCCGGTCATTTTCCTTAGCGAATTCGGTGAGAAAGCTCCCTGCGAGCAAGACGATGTCCTCCCTTCGGTCACGAAGCGGGGGCATTTCTATTTTGACCCCATTGAGTCGGAAATAGAGGTCTTCGCGGAAGCTGCCGCGTGACACAAGTTCTTTCAGGCTTTTGTTCGTGGCGGCGATGACTCGCACATCGACTTTGATGGGTGAGTTTGACCCGACACGTTCGAGGCTGCGCTCCGAAAGCACGCGGAGGAGTTTGACTTGAGTTGCGGCGTCGATTTCGCCGATCTCGTCGAGAAAAAGGGTTCCGCCGTCGGCCTGTTCAAAACGGCCGATTCGACGTTGGGAGGCGCCAGTGAAGGCGCCTTTTTCGTGTCCAAATAGCTCACTTTCAAGAAGTTGTGCTGAAAGAGCCGCGCAATTGACGATCACCATTTTTGCCGTGGGGCGGCCAGACAGGTGGTGCAGCGTGTGAGCGATCACTTCTTTTCCGGTACCGGATTCTCCCTCGATGAGGACGGTGGCCCGAGTCGGTGCGACCTGCTGCACGAGCTCGGCCACGCGTTCGATGGCGGGAGATTTCCCGATCAGGCGGTCAAGTTTGTGGGATTTTTTGACTTGTTGGACCAGTTGTTGGTTTTCGGTTTCTAGCGCCTGGCTGCGAAGCGCCCGTTTGAGCTGCATCTCGACCTCGTCCAGATTCAAGGGCTTTGTGACGAAATGCCAAGCCCCTCGGCGCATGGCCTCAACGGCGGTGTCCACCGAGCCGTAAGCCGTCATCATGATCGCGACGGGGGGTTGCGGCATCGCCAAGGCGTGATCTAACAAATCCATTCCCGAATCGCCGCCGAGTCGGAGGTCGGTGAGCAGGAGTTGGATGGGTTCGGATTTCAGAAGGGTTAAGGCCTCGCTGGTGCCTGACGCCGTGTAGACATCGAACTCGTCCTCCAGAGCGCTGCGAAGGCCCTCGCGGGTGGCGCGTTCATCTTCAACGATCAGCAGGGTTGGCAGCATGGGCGGGATTTAAGGCTTGAAATCGGTTAGATCACATCGATGACCGGGGCCGGCTCGGGGGCGCTGAGCAGGCGGACGGCGCGTTCCGTGTATGGGAAATGGATGACGACCCGCGTGCCTTGGTTGGCCTCGCTTTCGATGGCGATGGCGCCGCCGTGTTCGCGGATGATGCGTCTGACGATGAGAAGCCCCAGTCCGGAGCCCGAGGGTTTGGTGGTACGGTAGGGCTCGAAGAGTGCGCCCATATGTTCGGCAGAAATGCCAGTTCCGTTGTCTTCGATGGAGATGATGTACTCGAAGTCGTTCACGCGGGTGCGGATCGTGACGAGGCCCTGATCGGAAGGGATCGCTTGGAACGCATTGCGGATCAGGTTGTAGAAAACTTGTTGAAATTGAAGCGGGTCGACGAAGGCGGGTGGGAGGGAGCTTGCGAGGTCGAGTTCGATGGCGACCTTGCGTGCTTCGAGTTCGGGTTCCAGCAGCCGCAGGGTTTCGTGGAGGATGGCGTGGAGGTCCTTGCGCTCGCGATGGGGCGCGGTGGGGCGGACAGCATTGAGAAACTGCTTGAGAATCAGATCGAGGCGTTGGATTTCCTCTCGGGCGGTGGCGAGGTTTTCCTCGAGGGGTTCACGCTCCGTGGGCGGCAGTTTGCGCAGTTTTCGACCAAGCAGCTGGAGGTGGATGTCCAGCGAATTCAGTGGGTTGCCAATTTCATGGGCGACTCCAGCGGCCAGGAGGGTCAGGGAGTTTAGGCGTTCGGACTCGAGGGTCTCCTCGGCTTCTGCGCGCGTGCTGGTGAGGTCTCGGACGAGCATCACGTAGCCGAGGGGTTCGTGGTCTCCTTCGGTGCCATCGATCGGAGCAAGGTAGAAGTTGAGGTAGCGGTTCTCTGGGTAAAAGACCTCGAGGTCGCGGCTGATCGTCCGGCCGGGCTTGCCAAGATGCATCCAGTCGAGGCCGCGGATTTGGGAGGAAATGAATTCACCGGTCGCGCGTTCTGGATCGAGTCCGAAAAACTGGCAAGCGGCGTGGTTGAGGAAACCGATGACTCCTTGCGGGTCCAAGATGATTACCCCCTCGTGCAGGGCCTCGAAGACTTTTTCGAGAAATCCCTTCTCGCGAATCAGGCGGGTGACGATCTGCTGAACATCGCCGGGAACCACACGATCCAACCTTGCCACCAGTTTTTCCAAAAAACCGGATTTCACTTTGATCTTGCTGGGTTTAGGCTTTCGGTTGCCGGGAGTAGCCATGAATCACGTGATTTGAGTCCTGTGCACGATTCCCGCTTCCGAGTCGGGCGCGACAAACTGGCACAGTCCCCATCGAAATGCAACTCGCGGCTTGTGTCAATATTGTCTCTCCTTGGGCGGCTTTGGGAAAGTCGCCGAGCGGAATCCAGTTATTGCCATGGATTTGGCAACTATTCCAAGGGGAGAGGGGAGTACACGCGCCCTCGCCGGAGTCCCCGCTGGCAAGCTGAGGGATCCACTTTCGCCAATCCCCCCAGCCGCCGGAAACCCTGCATGGCACGCACCTTCAAGTGAAACCGTTCGGCCGTGCTCTGGCTTTTGGCGCCACCATGGATGCGGCCAGGGCGCCCCATCCCACCAGCGAGGGCGCGTGTGCCCTCCTGAGGCACAAACCTCCGACCGGCCGCTCTCCAGCTTCTTGGTGAAAGGAACTCTTCTGATGACATTCTTCATCCTCCCCAATCCCCAATCCCCAACCGATCGCCCGCTAGAATAGGGAAAAGCCCTCTATTTGTCCGGGAAATTGAATTAATCGGCGCCCCAGCTTGAGGAGGCGTTGCCCATTTCAAAATGTAGAATTCCGCCCGCTTGAATCTTTGCCCAGGAAATGGTCGGCTTCTTAAGGGGTTTGCCGTTTAGGCTGGCGGATTGAATGTAAAAATTGGTATCGGAAGTGTTTGCCGCCTCGATGATGAAAGTTTTGCCGTTTTGGAGCTTAAAACTCACGCGTGGGAATACAGGTCGACCAATCATATAGTCCCCGGAGGCCGGGTTGACCGGGTAGAAGCCCATGGCGCTGAATAACCACCAAGCCGAAATCTGCCCACAATCGTCATTGCCAGGCAAACCGTCTGGCGTGTCGGCATAGCCCTTCGAAAAGCCCCACCGAAGCCTTAACTGGGTTACGTTGGGTTGACCACAGTAATTGTAGAGGTAGGGCCAATGCTGACCAGGTTCGTTGTCCATACTCCCCCAATTTTTATCCAACTTTAAAGCAAACTTTTCCCGGCCCCCCATCAATTCAATCAGGCCGGGAATATCGTGCCATACGGCAAAGATATTCTGGGTTCGCCCCCCTTCGGTCCATCCTTCTTCCGGCGATGCCCAAGAGCCATCTGAATTTCTCGCCTGCACTTCCCCGGTCGCCGGATTGTATAGATTCCGATAATTGCGGGAGCGCTCGAGGAAAAACTGATAGTCCTTGTTGCGTCCATTCGCCTTCGCCACCTGCGCCACGCACCAGTCGTCATAGGCGCCCTCCAGCGTGGCTGAGGCCGAACGTGCAGTTCGGTCATGGGGCACATAACCCAATTGTTTGTACCACGTGAGGCCTTCGCGTGCTGAATAGGGCTCTGCCGTTTCGCGGTCGTTCCATTTGTGATGCTCATCCCCATTCGGGGGCGTCATGGCGTCCTTATAGACCGCCTTCCATGCCAGTTTGTAATCGAACCCGTGGAATCCTTTATTGATGGCCTCGGCCACCACCGAGTCAGCATGAGTGCCAAGCATGATATTGGTATAGGAAGGATTGGGCCATTTGGGCATCCAGCCGCCCTCTTGGTAATTTTGCAACAACGCTTGCACCATTACGTCCACATGTTCTGGGCAAAATAGCGTGATGAAACTGAATTCGGCCCGGAATATATCCCACAACGAATAGCCAGTGTAGGAAACGCCGGAATGAACTTTATCATCAAACGCGCTATAATATTTCCCATGCTCGGAAAAGAGCCGCGGATACTGCATGCAATGATACATCCCGGTGTAAAACTGGGCCAGTTGATCGGGGCTCCCACCTTCAATGGTCACCAGGTCGAGCTTGTCGGCCCATACTTTTTTCAGTCGGTTCGTTGCAGTTACAAAATCCAACTCACCCAACTCGGCTGCTAGGTTGGCTCGTGCTTGATCGATGCTGATAAACGAGGTCCCGATCCGCACGGTCACCACTTCATCCCGGGTGGTGGCGAAGGAGGCAAACGATCCCGCGTTGATGCCCGTCGCAGAGAGGCGCCCTTCTCCGATGTCACCGCCCAGATAGGTGCCGCAGGTCGCAAAGGGCTTGCTGATTCGCACCACAAAATAGCCCTTAAAATTTGGCAATTGCAGCGTGGTGAGTTTGGCATCCATCCGGTCTGGATTGTAGCCGCTAATCTCGTGAGTGGTCGGATCCACTGCCGCAAACCCAACGACCCTGGATCGCGTGGCCTCCACCACCAGACTGGAGGTTTTGCATTCCGGGTAGGTGATTTGCATGAGGGCGCAATGCTCTGTGGCGGTCACTTCGGTTCGGATCTTGCGTTCCGCGCCGGCATTCATCGCGACTGAATAATAGTAAGGCGTTGTGGTTTCATCCGCGTGAGAAAAGGGCAATTGACGTGCCTCGGGCGTGGTCTTGATGGAGTCCACCTCCGGCATCACGGTGACATACCCAAAGTCCCCCATCCAGATCGCCGATTGATGGGTGCCGATAAAGCCCGAAATCGTCGAATCGGAGTAGCGATAGGACGTCTGTCCGACCCGATTCTGGCGCGTCTGCGGGGTCCAGCTGGTCATGCCGAACGGTGGCACCACAAATGGCATCATTCCACCATACTCGGACTTATGTTTTCCATCGGATCCTATAAAGGGATTCACGCAATCCAGATTACTTGCTTGCAACTGGCTGGCCAGCGCGAGGACGCCGCAGAGAACAACGGCTGGTGGATTAAAATGGTTTTTGATGGACATCATATTTGATTGTTAGGGAATTGCCTTTGGGTAAAGTCTGTTAGATTTCTGTTGAATTCACGCATCTTAGCCTAAATAGTTCCAAGAGAGTTATCTTGGATAATTCGGACTTTTTTTGGTATTGATCCGCCATGCATTGCTGGGGCTCCGGCGGCGACGAGGTGCCGAAGCCGGGTGTACGGACATCCAGTGTGACACTGAGTCAGGGAATTCAATTTTCCACACAAGTTGAAGAAAATATTGAGCCTGTAAGAAAATTCAGACTCGAGGGGAGGGATTCGGCTAGAAAATAAAGGGACAGTCCTTTTGTCAAAATAAAGGGACAGTCCTTTCGTCGTAGTCCTTTCGTCATATTCACCACTTCCGCGATCTTTATCTTGCCCAGCGGGCTACTGCAGATAAAAACTCTAACGTCTTCCCCAAAAACCAACCCGATGGCCAAAACACCCGCTCGCCCTGACAATCGATTTGCCTTCATGACAGTCACCGCCCTGTTCTTCATGTGGGGCTTCATTT
>JAPJNB010000077.1 GCA_026461385.1 Akkermansiaceae bacterium | reverse complement strand
CCTTTGAAGCCAAAGAGGTACGGGTCGAGCGGGCAGTCGAAGTGGTATTCACCGCCGGCACCAGCGATGGCGGCGCGGCCTTTGTCGAGTGCGCGGGCAAGGATGACGTAGCCACCGACGCGAGTGCGCGGGCTGGATGGGGCTTCTTTCGTGAGGTCTTTGGCAGGAATTGAGTTCATGGGATGGATGTTAGTTCGGTGAGATGAGGAAATTCAGAGGTCGGTGAGGCCTTGGAGCCACTCGCGGAAAACGATTGGGTCCGCTGGGAGAAGGGTGGCTACCTTATCCCGATTTGCCAAAATGGCAAGACGTTCGGGAATCTCCACGCAGTTTGCCCCAAGCTCCGCCTCCATGACGTCGAGGAACTTCGCCGGGTGCGCGGTCTCGAGCGTGATGGTTGCACTGGTCGGGTGAGTCGCTCGCCATTTCTGAGCTGCCAACCAACCGACCGCACCGTGCGGGTCGATCTCGTAATCGCGCAGCGCCTTGACCGTACGGATGGCGGCCCGCGTCTGGTCGTCCGAAAATGCCATGCCCGAGATGCGAGTTTTCATTTTCTCCCACGATCCGCCGAAAAGTGCCTGCATGCGGACGAAGTTCGACGGTGCCCCGACGTCCATCGCGTTGGAAATCGTCTGGACGCTCGGGCGTGGCGAGTATTGGCCACTGCGCAGGAATTCTGGGACCACGTCGTTGCGGTTGGTGGCGGCGACGAATTGCTCGACGCGCAGACCGAGCTGCATCGCGAGCAGGCCGGCGGTGAGATTGCCGAAGTTGCCCGATGGGATGACAAAGGTCGGATCGACTCCCACCGGCAACTGGCGGGCGGCGTGGAGGTAGTAAAAACTTTGCGGCACGAGGCGCGCGAGGTTGATCGAGTTGGCAGAGGTTAGATTGAGGCGCTCCGAGAGCTCGCGGTCGAGAAACGCGGATTTGACCAGCGCTTGGCAGTCATCGAATGACCCTTGGATCTCAAGCGCGGTGATGTTTCCACCGAGTGCGGTGAGTTGTTTTTCCTGGAGTCCGGAAACCTTGCCTTGCGGGTAGAGGATGACCACCCGGGTATTCGGAACGTGGTGGAATGCCGAGGCAACCGCCCCGCCCGTGTCGCCAGAGGTCGCCACCAACACCGTCAACTCGCGATCATCATCGCGGGTGAGCCACGCCATCAGCCGGGCCATGAAGCGCGCCCCGAAGTCCTTGAATGCGAGCGTGGGCCCATGGAACAGCTCCAACACATGATCGCCCGGGCCAAGCGTCACCAGAGGCGCGTCAAACGCAACCGTGCCATCGACGATGTCGCGCAAGGCGTCCGCCGGCACATCTTCATGGAAAAAGGCATTTGCCACTGCAAAGCCGAGCTCCTGAAAACTCAGGTCTCGCCAATTTCCCCAGAACTCCTCGCCAAGCACCGGCAACACATCGGGCATGTAAAGCCCGTTGTCCGGCGGCAACGAGCGGAGAATCGCCTCCTTGAGGTCGACGCGGTGGGCGGGGTTGTTCGTGGAATGGTAGTGCACGGCGAGGAAAGTGCTGATGTTTCAGGATGGAATCGCTGGTCTAGAATGCGAGCGTTGGAACCGGCCTGCTCACTCGATCACATGGACGCCACGGGGGTTGATTCGTGAGACGTAGGACTGATTTTCGATGGGGATCGAATTGAAGACCTTGGTGATCGCCTCGGCGACTTTTCGCGCGACTTCCTCGCCCTCGCAGAGTGCAAAAACCGAGGGTCCGGCGCCGGAGATCGAGAAGCCGAGGGCACCCGCAGCGAGGGCGGCGCGCTTGGCCCGGTAGAATTCTGGGATGAGTTTCTGGCGGCGCGGTTCGGCGATCACATCGTGGATCGAGCGGGAAATCAAACCGTAGTCTTCTTGAATGAGGCCGCAAAGGAGTCCTCCGAGGTTACCGATCTGCTGGGTCGCATTTTCGAGCGGGATTTCCTTCGGCAAAATCTCGCGAGCGACTTTCGTTAGAATTTCGATGTCCGGATGGACCACGGCCGCCCAGAGGTTCTTGGGTGCGGGGATTTGCGCGAAGTCGAGTTCGTCGTTCGAACGAATGAACACGATGCCACCGAAGAGACAAGGTGCCACGTTGTCGGCGTGCCATGCACCATCCGCCGAGGCTTCGCCCGCCATCGCGAATGGCAGCAGTTGTTTTTTGCTCAGCGGGTTGCCGATGAGTTGGTTCACCGCGAAGGCACCCGCGACCGCGGAGGCAGACGAGGAACCCAGCCCGGAGCCGAACGGCATCTTCTTGTGGATCTCCATTTCAATTCCGCGGTCGGTCATGCCGAGATGCTTGAGGAGGTCGAGTGCCGCGACGCCCGCACAGTTTTGCGTGGGGTTTTTCGGGAGCTTGCCGTCGTCGCCAGTGATTTTGGTGATGTGGAGTCCGGGCTTGTCGCAGTGACGGACGACGATTTCATCGCCAGGCGAGTCGATGGCGAAGCCGAGGACATCGTAGCCACAGGCCACGTTGGCCACCGTGGCGGGGGCAAAAACACGAATTTCAGAATCGTTGGACATAATGCGGCATCAAGGGAGTGGGCACGGATTGTGCGCGGAGGACTCCCGCTTGTTCAAGCCTAGAAAACTGATGCTGCTGACCTTAGAACGGCCACCAGCCTGTGCGCTTCCGCTTGTACGGACCATCGCCGACCGAAAGCACCTTCAGGTGCGTGCGGGTGAGCCCATCACCTTGGAAGCCAAGCTTCTTTGCCGCACGGGGCGTGAGGTCAAGGATCCGGCCTGAAATGAACGGCCCGCGGTCATTGATCCGGACCTTGAGCGACTTGCCATTCTCGAGGTTGGTGACTTGCACGACGCAGGGTAGCGGTAGGGTCTTGTGCGCTCCGGAGAGGTGCCAGGGCATGACCTTTTCCCCGAGCGAGGTCGTTCCACGCTTGAGACCGAAAAACGCAGACTCGTCGTACCACGAGCAGGTCCCCGTTTCCTCAAACTTCAGGGCTCGGTCGACACTCATCGGTTGGTAATTCTGGCCTCGCACCTTGTAAGAGCGCGTCATGTAACCGGAATAACTGCCCGAAAGCGACGAGCATGATGCAGAAACAAAAACCGCCAAGCCACTCACGGCGGCAAGGCGGAAAAATGAACGACTGAGACACGAACGGATCACGACTTGCGCTTCCGGATGACTGGGAGGGTCGTGGCGACCTTATCCTTCATTTCCTTGCCGGGCTTGAACTTCACCGCTGCCCGCGCAGGGATCACCACATCCTTGCTCGGATCTTTCGGATTGCGGCCGATCTTTGCCTTCATCTCGCGCACTTGAAAAGCACCGAAATTCCGCATGACCACCGTGTCGCCTTGAGCAAGTGAATCGGTAACCTCGTCAATGAGTGTCTGGACGATCTCAAGCACATCCTGTTGAGTAATCTCAATTCCCTTTGAACCGAGTTTATCGGTAATCTTGATGACGAGTTCGCGTTTGGTAATGGTAGCCATGTAGAGGAGTGTTGAACGGTTGGTTAACGGTTGGGAGTGAAGCACGAAACGGGCTGATTTGTCCCGTCTAAAATTGTTGAATTCACTGCGATTTCCGTGCCAGCGGCGAAAGAAATTCAAAGATGACTGAATCGTCAGAAAAAACGGAATATTCAGTTAAATTCGGAGAATCTGAGCATCTCACAAAATCACATGTTAGATTTCGCCATGACATTTTCGGTGGTTTTGAAGTGGAGTTTGGCCACTTTGGCGAGGGCGTTAGGACCCTCACGCGCGACCCATTCACGGGCGGCGTGGATCACTGCAGCCGAGGCACCGAGGGGTAGCGTGGTGCCGGACGTCGACGAGGTCTTATCGATCCAATCGATGAATGCCTCACGGGCGAGGATCGACGCGGCAGCAACCGCCGTATCGGATTCGCCCTTGGTGCGTTGGTCAAGTTTGAGCGTGAGGCCCTTGGCGTGAAGCGCATTTTGGAGAATTTCAGGCCTTGCGAATTGATCGCTCAGCGCGCGCGGGCAAGCGGGTCGAGCGGCCACGAGGTTCTGAATCGCTTGGGCGTGCCCCCAAGCGAGCAAGCGATTGAGGTTTTTGAACGAGGCATGCAGGGTGTTGTACTTCTCTGGGCTGATGACCACGACCGTGGTGGTGCACCCGCGAGTGTCACGAATCTTCGCGGCGAGCTGACGGATGCGGGCGGCGCTGGTGATGCGCTTCGAATCCATGATCCCCGCTTGAATCAGCCCCCGAGTGATTTCGGCATCAGTGTAAACCCCCGCAATGACCAAGGGACCGAAATAGTCGCCCTTGCCGCTCTCATCGACTCCGAAGTGGGGCTCAAAGTGCTCGGCATCATGCACCTCCTCGTAGCCCAACTTCGCCACCCCGGTCACCTCCGGCTCCAGCGTGAAGCGGATGAAATCTTCCACCTCTTTCCCTTGGATCAACACCTTGGGCCCCTTCGCATAAACGGTAACCGTCAACTTGCCCTTGCGCGCCGCAAAGAGCGAGTAAGGCTTCGCTTCAAAATCATAGCCCTGCCGATCTAACACCTCTCGCAAAGTTTCCACCTGATGATGAGTGAGCGCTGCGGTGTAGGAATTCACAAATGGGAATCCTAAAAAATCGCAGCCTCGAAATCAAGGATGGATCTGGGCCCTACGCCCGGCCCACGATCCAAACCAACCGATTTTTTAACTTGAGCCTTGCTGACCGAGCGCAAATTGGAAACGCTTCACGCCATGAGGTTTTTGTTCTCCCTGCTCATCACTCCCCTTGCCTTCGCTCACCCAGATCACGCGACCTTGCCAGGAGACGGCCCGCAGTCCGCAGTGCTGACTGGAAACGGTGCTTGGATTTATCAAGCAGTCCCACAATGGGGCACACTCCCCGATGGAAAAATCATCGGCCCAACCCACGGCGGGGTGGTCGTGGATGACGACAGCGGGCTCGTCTACGTGTCAACGAACTCCGACATGGCAGTGCTGGTTTACCAGCCTGACGGCAAATTCCTCCGCAGCATCGCCCCACAATGCCAAGGCTTTCATGCCATGGCCATCCGCAAGGAAAACCAAAAGACGGTCATCTACGGCGCCCAGCTCAACGGCAATAAACCACCGCAGCGCGTCTGCAAAATCGACACCGACGGCAAGATCATCCTCGAAATCCCAAATGCCTCCACCGGCGATGTCCCCGGCTGGTGGAATGGACTCACCGGCGTGACCGTTGCACCGGATGGATCGATTTTTGCATCGATGGGCTACGGATCAAACATGATTCACAAGTTCAGTGCAGACGGCAAACTCCTCAAGTCGTTCGGCGGCCGAGGCGACGATGAAAAAAAATTCAACACGCCGCATGGTCTGGCCATCGATTCTCGGTTTGGCGTGCCCCGCTTGCTCGTAGCAGACCGGGAAAAACGCCGTCTCGTTCATTTGGATCTCGAGGGAAATTGGATCGGCGTTTACGCAAGCAACCTCCGCCGCCCGTGCTCGGTGAGTTTATTCGGCGATCACGTCGCAGTCGCCGAACTGGAGTCCCGCGTGACCATCCTCGACACATCGGGCACGCCCGTCGCCTTCCTCGGGGACAATCCCAACCGACGTCAATGGGCAGAATTTAGCGTGCTGCCACAGGACTTGAAACTCGGAATCTTCACGGCACCCCACGGATTGAGTTTCGACAAAGCCGGCAACCTCTATGTCGAAGACTGGAATAAAACCGGTCGAGTCACTAAACTCATCCGGCTTTCTCCCTGAAGGATCGGTGCTCCAGATACCGATGGCACCCATAGGCGGCGCCCCAAGAGGCAAGTCCGTAGACTAAAATGCGCAGCATCAGCCATGGCCCGCTAAAAAACGGATGCCAAAGCCAAGGCAAGATCCACCCTAACAGCAATGGCATCGGCGCATGAAATAAATACAACCCAAAGCTGATCCGGCCCACGTGCTGAATCACGGGATGATCCAAAATTTTCCCGAGCACTCCGCGAAAACCTGCCAAGGTCGCGGAGATCAACCCCGCAAAAACCACGGAAACCAAGGTCTGCTGGATGTGACGCAACCCTGCAATGGGCTGACCCACCTCATTGAAGCCATAAAGCAACACATACCCGCCAAACGCGAGCCACGCAAACCTTCTCAACCGACCATTACCCAGCTTCATTCCCCGCTCGAGCGCCAAGGCAAGCAAGGCCCCAACACCGAAATAATCCAACGCACTTAGGGTGATGGCCTCGCTGTGATGAATTTGAGGAAATTCGCCTGCAATCCACATCCTCGAAAGGGGCGCCAACACCACCCATCCCACAAAGACCGGCCCAAGCGCTCGGCGCGGCACTCCGAAAACCACCAGCGGCCACAGCAAGTAAAACTGCATCTGAATCGCCAACGTCCAATAATGCGCCGTGCCTGATGGCCACCGCTCCATGAACGCCATGTGGAAGTTCGCCACATGCCCAAAATAAGCCAAGAAATGCTGCCGAATATCCGGCGCTCCAACCAAAACCGCAAACACCATGGCCGCATAGCAGGGAATTAAAATGCGAGTCATCCGCCGCTTCTGAAAATAAAAATAGGCTCGGACTCGCCACGCCCCGCCAAGATGCTCCCCCGCCTCACGCTCTCGCAGCAAGATCCGCGTGATGAGAAATCCGGTTAAGGTGAGGAAAAAGAACAACCCAATCTCGAAAGGAAATGGCCCACGCCACTCACGAGGTGCCCAGTGGTGCCACATGACCCCAAGCACCGCAAAGGCCCGCCATCCATCCAACTGGGTATTTCGAGTCGTCGCCAATTCGCAGAGGAGTTTTCACCTTCAGCCGAGTGCCCGCAAGCGCAATGCCACGAAGCATCCGATCCCTAACGCTTTCTCACTTCCCGCTTGGAATTCCCACCATTCCCCTGTTCCCTTGCCGCCGGATGCGCTGCTTTTATTCACAAGAACTGGAACTCGACCTGCCGATCGGTCATCCATTTCCGATGGAAAAATTCCGTGTCTCGAAGGACATGCTGCTCGCTGGGGGTATCCTCCGCCCCGAGGAAATCATCGAGGTCCGCGCTGCGAGTGTCCACCTGCTGCAACGCGTCCACGAAAAGGATTACATCCAGAAAATTGCTTCCGGCCTGCTCGACCGCAAAGAACAACTCCGCCTCGGACTCCCCGTCACTCCTCAACTCTATCAGCGCAGCCTGACCGAGGTGGAGGCCACCCGACTCGCGTGCCATGCGGCGCTAGAGGAGGGTGTTGCCGTTTGCCTCGCAGGTGGCACGCACCACGCGTTCCGCGAACATGGCGAGGGCTACTGCGTGTTCAACGACGTCGCCATCGCCATCCGCGACCTCCAAAACAAGCAGCCAAACATCCGAGTCATGGTGGTGGATACCGATGCCCACCAAGGCAACGGCACGGCAGCACTGCTCGGCGACGACCCTCGGGTGTTCACCTACTCGATTCATGTCGGCAGAAATTATCCGACTCAAAAAGTGGCAGGCAGCCTCGACATCGAAACCGTCCGCTACGTCGAGGGCGACATGTATCTCAAACAACTTTTCGTGAGCCTCGCCGGCGCCTTGGACGCCTTCGTCCCCGATCTAGTGATCTGGATTTCCGGCGCGGACAATCATCGCAACGACCGCTTCGGACAAATGCACCTCTCGCTGAAAGACATCCAGCGTCGTGATGAAACACTCTTGGCCGCATTCATCAAAAACCGAATCCCCGTGGCGGTACTCTATGGCGGCGGCTACAACCGCCAACCCGAATTCACCGCCAAACTCCACCGCAATACCATCGCCACCGCCAAGCGACTCGCCACCGAATTTCGCGGAATCTAACCCCCACCTCATTTTCATCTCATCAATCTCTAATATTCTAACAAAATCTCAATCGTTTTGAACGATGGATTTTCTCATTCCAATTCCATGTCCAAAGGTCTAGCAATTCTAACATCCGGCGGCGACTCCGCAGGGATGAATCCCGCCGTGAAATGCGCCGTCGAATACGCCACTCAAAAAGGCTACCAAACCCACTTGGTCTATGACGGCCTGCGTGGCTTGATCGCCGACAACATCGTGCCAGCCACCCGCGACTTGGTCTCAGGCATGCTTCACCGTGGTGGCACCCTGCTGCGTTCTTCACGCTCACCGGAATTCTTCGACATCGAGGTGCGCCGCAAGGCCTATGAAAACCTCGTGCGCCGTGGTATCGGAAATCTCATCGTCATCGGCGGCGATGGTTCGTTCCGCGCACTCAACCAGTTCCACAGCGACTTCGGCATCCCCTTCGCCGGGATCCCCGCCACCATTGACAACGACATCGCGGGAACCGACTACTGCCTCGGCGTCGATACCGCACTCAACGTGATCCGCGAGTCGGTAGACTCCATCCGTGATACCGCCAGCTCGTTTTCCCGTGCCTTCGTGATTGAGGTGATGGGGCGCCACTGCGGCTATCTCGCCCTAACGAGCGCCCTCGCCTGCGGCGCGGAAATCTGCCTCGTGCCTGAAATCCCATACGACCTCGAGTCGATCGGCGCGCGCCTCAAGCACGACATCGCCAATGGCCGCCGCTACGTGATCGCCGTGGTCGCCGAAGGCACCAAGATGGGCGACTATCTCACCCGCTGGATCAATGACTCGATCGGCATGGAAGCGCGCCTCACCGTGCTCGGCCATGTGCAACGCGGCGGCTCCCCCACCGTCCAGGACCGCATCATGGCCTATAAGTTTGCCGTAGCCGCAGTTGATGCCCTCGATGCGGGACAAAAAAACTCAATCATGGTCTTCCGCGACGGGAGCTACGGTCACTTGCCGATCCATGCGGTCACGGATTCAAAGTACAAGCTCGACCCCGCCATCATCCGCCTCGCCAGTCCCCTTGCCTGTTAGAAATTCTGGCACGGTGTCAATGGCGCGCGCTGATGGATCCATTTGAACCGTTTCGGCCTAACAAGATTTTTGTTCAATTTTCATTTCGCCGACCATTGAGTGCTATCATCAAGAAGTAAGCCAACTGTGCGATCGATCCCACGGCGGCCGCGAAGTATGTCATGGCGGCCCAGAACAACGCGTTCTTTGCTTTTTCATGCTCCATGCGCGCGGCCACTCCACTGGCTTCCATCCATGCAAGCGCCCGACGGCTCGCGTCGAACTCGACCGGCAGGGTGATCACGGAAAAAACCGTCGTCACGCCAAAGAGGATGACCCATGCCCACAACATCTTTGGACTTTGCGCAACGCCGATACCAAGGAGCCCGAGCATCATCAACCAGTTGAGCATCTTGCTTGAAAACTCGACCGCAGGAACCAGTTTCGTACGCAACCCGAGCCAGTGATAGGCCTGCTGGTGCTGGACGGCATGACCACACTCGTGAGCCGCGACTGCGGCAGCAGCCACCGAATTCACCGTGTAAACCGACTCGCTGAGATTCACCGTTTTCTTCGTAGGGTCGTAGTGGTCGGTGAGATGGCCCGGCGTGCAGATCACTTGAACGTCGGTGATTCCATGCTGACGAAGCATGGCTTCCGCGATTTGCGCTCCCGTCATGCCGATCGGGATCTGCGAGTATTCGTTGAAGCGGCGCTTGAGCGTACCGCTGATCAACCAGCTCGCGAGCAACGAAATCCCAATGATCACCATGTAGGTCGGCGAAAAGCCCATCGGCACAAAGCCAAGCGATGCGTGTGAAAAAATTTCCAAAGTCATGGATTCACCATGGCGATGGATTTGCCCTGTCGCAACTGATTTCCGAGTGGAAAACGTGGCGAGTTTTCCACTCTCTCACATGGATTTGACGTGCAGCGTGATGGTTCGGGTCACCCCACTTTCGGGATGGGTCGCACTGAGTCGGTGAACGCCAGGCGTGAGGTGAATGATCGGCTCTGGGCTTGAGGGTTCAATGCGCAGGGTCTCAGACGACCAGCGCGCGGCACCGGGAATGCTTGTCACGGGCCGCAGCTTGGATGAACCCGAGGGAATTTCCGGATCTAACAAGAAGGTGGTATCCGCTGCTGGACTGATGATCTGGAATGGCACGGAAGTGGCATGGTTGAGATTCATTGCGAGGACACTCCGCCGGAGGTTGTAGCGACTGGCAAACCACTCGGCAAATCGCGGATCTAACAGCGCCTTTCCTGTGGTGTCGTAATCGGTTGTGGCTGCAAGCGGTGGGAGGTCGTTCGCAGGCGCGAGATCACAGGCACCCATGGGATCGGATGCAGCAATGCGTTTCCCGGTGCGGGGATCGATCCGAATTTCTACGAGGCCCCCGGGCCGCTCGAACCAGGTGGGTGGTGTGTCACGATGCACGCGAAGCATGGCTCGGTGAAAGATGGGTCCCGCCCCAGCAATGCCCGACAGCTCTTTCATCGGGATCTGCTCAAAGTTTCCCGCCCACACGCCGATGGTGAATTCTGGGGTGAAGCCGATGCACCAGTTGTCGTGAAAATCCGATGAGGTGCCCGTCTTCACCGCGCACTTGAACGGCAGATCCAGCGGCCCACCAGGCTGAAACGATGGCGCACGCGCGATCGGGTCGGCGAGGATGTCGGCAATCCAATAGGCACTTCGGGCGTCGAAGATTGGGTGTGATTCAACCGATTTTCTTGGGAAGAGCTTGGATGGGAAATGCTGGCCTTGCCTCGCGAGGGTCGCGTAGGCGTTGGTGAGTTCAAGCAAGCGGACCGGCGCGTTGCCAAGCGTCAACCCAAGCCCATAGAAGCCGGGATCGGATTGGAGCGTGGTGATTCCAAGGTTTTCTAACAACTCATGGAGCGGGCTCGGTCCACCAAGCGCATTGAGTTCTCGAAGCGCGGGGAGATTCAGCGAACACGCGAGGGCACTACGCAGCGTGACGGGTCCACGATAGCAATGGTCGTAGTTTTCAGGCAAATCGAGGCCTTGAGGGGTTTTAAACGCACTCGGAATGTCGGCAAGAATGGAGAAGGGAAAGCGATGGTTCCGCTCTATTGCAAGGAGGTAGGTGAATGGCTTGAGGGTGGATCCTGGCGAGCGAGGCGTGAGCGCACCATTGATCTGGCCGCCGTGTGGGTCGTTCCAATCGGCAGAGGAAACGAGGCCGAGAATTTCTCCCGTCGGATTGTGAATGACGACCACGGCCGCGTGGCGGAGATTCGCCCGCTTTAACTTGGCGGTCTCTTCCCTAACAATCAGCTCGAGATCCCTCTGAAGCGGAAGATCCAATGTAGTTAGAACCCGCGAGCTCATGGCCGCGGCCTGCATCGGCAACCATGGAGCCGGCGCTGCCTCAGCAATCGGCCTTAACGATAGCGACTCGACAAGGGCAGCTCGAATCCTTACCGGCTGGATCAACTTGTTAGATTCTAATCGATTGAGCACGATGCTCCGCCGTAAGATGGCCCGTTGGGGATAGCGGATCGGATTGAGCCGTGAAGGCGCTTGCGGGAGCCCAGCAAGCAATGCGCACTCCGCAAGCGAAAGGTCCACGAGCGGTTTTTGAAAATAGAACCGTGCCGCCTCCGCACTGCCGATTCGGAGATTTCCATAGTCAAGGCGGTTGAGATAGGCTGTTAGGATCTGACGCTTCGTCCACCTTAACTCAAGATGACGAGCGGCCAATGCTTCATAAACCTTCGTGCGCAGGCTCCGTTTCGCCGGCGGCATCGAGATCTTGATCACCTGCTGCGTGAGGGTTGACGCACCCGAAACCACCCGCCCACTCGTGATTCCATCCCGTAACGCCCGCAAGGTCGCCCAGCAATCGATCCCACCATGCTGGAAGAACCGCTTGTCCTCGGCTGCGAGCGTGCAAGCAATCAAGTCCGCAGGGAATTCTTCAAAGCCGACCGGATTGGCGCGAGTGGAATCCAACATCGCAAGGTGACCCATCGTCTCGCCATGCCGATCTAATAGAATTGCCGATGCACTCGGATCTCGTAGCAATGCATCGGGCAACGGAATGGCCAAGGGCAGCAAAAACCAAACCACCACGACCAGCAGCGAAAACGCAACACCCGTCCGAACCCACCATGAATACCATCGATTTCCAATTTTCAATTGCTCAAACATGCCAAACGATCTCCACAAAATAAATCCCAAACTTAAGGGTGGAAATTTCGAAGAATTTGCGTCGTAATATTGACCCATGAATTACCAATTGTTCCTTCCTTGTCTCGCCGCATACCTCATGATGTCGCCAGCCTTCGCTGCTGAGACCGACAAATCGCCGCTTGGCAAACAAATGGAGGCGATGAACAGCGCGTTCAAAGCATTCCGCAGCGAAACGGATCCCGCCAAGGGTGCCGCAAAAGCACGCGAGGCCCAGGCTGCCGCTCTGCAAAGCGCCCTCGAGGTGCCTGCCATGCTAAAGTCGATGCCTGACGGGTCTGACAAAGCCAAGGCTCTCGCCGAGTATCACCGAATGCTCGGGAAACTCTACGTCACGCTTTGCGAAGTCGAGGTGGCATTCCTCGACGGCAAGGTAGACGAAGTCGCCAAGATCGTCGGCTCAATCAAGGAGATGAAGAAGGCCGGACACGACCGATTCATCGAAGAGGAGGAAAAGTAAATCGCTCTAACGGCTTCACTGAATGATGATGCGGGTGCCTTCCTTAACCTTGGAATAAACCAAGGGCATGGTTTCACTTGGCCCACGGATGCAGGCGTGTGAAGCTGGACGGCGTTTGACCGGACCGATGTGGTGGCCGACTCCATCATGCGTAAGGCGCATCCAGTAGCGCATCGACGCACCCTCAAATCGCCCACCCTCAGGCACGGTGTCCATGCTGGTGTCCGCATCTCCATTCACGAGTTCACCCGCAACATCATAAATCCTGCCGTACTTGTTCGACCTTTTTTCCACCACTTTTTCAAGAACGTAAAAGGTCCCCACTGGAGTGGGGCGGCTTGGGATTCCCGAACAAATCGGGTAATCTAACACCACGTCGTTGCCATTCATCAGGAACCCCCGTTGCTTCGCGAGGCTAATAAAAATCGATGAATTCTCGGAATTCGTTTGCGCAAGCAAGGCATCATTTTTCCAAACCGAGTAGGTTTTCGGATAAGAAGACTCTGTCTTAAAATGATCGTAGCTGCCTGCCGGATAAGGATTCACGACCTTCCCATCCTTGGTATAGGTCACCACCGGTTTGCGATTGGCGCAACTCGCCAACAACGCGACGGCAGCAAAAGAAGAAATGACAGGGAAGAAGCGAAGCGGAATCATAAGGTAACAACGTTCACGCAGACGATTATGCCAGATCCCTCGGCAATGCAATCCTCATGCTTACCGGACTTTCACTCCCCCCACCCATGAAAAACGCCCGCCTCCTCGAAAGGAAACGGGCGTCATGAATCGCCGAAGACTCAGATCACTTCGAGGACGAAGTGAAGCTCGCCTGGCTGGCGCCTTTCTTGATCTTGCTCGACTTGATCCAGCTCATGGTGGAGCGGAGCTTTTCACCGACCTTCTCGATCGGATGAGCCGCCTCTGACTTGCGGATCGCGTTGAAATTCTTGTTGCCGGATGCGTACTCTGCAGTCCACTCCTTGGCGAATTTGCCGTTTTCGATCGCCTTGAGTTGTGCCGCCATCCGCTTCTTGACGGAAGCGTCGATGATCTTCGGCCCAACGGTGACGTCGCCATACTCCGCAGTCTCGGAGATCGAGAACCGCATGCCAGCGATGCCTTGCTCATTCATGAGGTCCACGATGAGCTTGAGCTCGTGAAGGCACTCAAAATAGGCCATTTCTGGTTGGAAGCCAGCCTCAACGAGCACTTCAAAGCCCGCTTTAACAAGGGCGGTAGTCCCACCGCAAAGAACGACTTGCTCACCAAAGAGGTCGGTGACGGTCTCCTCACGGAAGTTGGTTTCGAACACTCCGGCACGAGCGCAACCAATGCCGCCGGCCCAAGCGAGCGCGGTTTGCTTGGCCTTGCCACTCACGTCCTGATGGATCGCGATCAGGCCAGGAACCCCTTTGCCCGCAACGAATTGCGAACGAACGGTGTGACCTGGACCCTTAGGAGCCACCAAAATCACGTCCACCATCGAAGGAACCGAGATGGTCTTGAAATGAACGGCGAAACCATGGGAGAAAAGCAGCGTCTTGCCCTTGGTAAGGTGAGGAGCGATGTCCTTGTTATAAACCTCAGGGATCACGGTGTCGGGCGTCGCCACAAAGATCACGTCTGCAGCTTTCACTGCTTCTGCCGTGTCCATGACCTCGAAGCCGAGCTTCTTGGCAACCTCGCGGGACTTCGACTTCGGATAGAGTCCGATGATGACCTTGAGGCCACTGTCCTTGAGGTTGAGCGCGTGGGCATGGCCTTGTGAGCCAAAGCCGATCACGGCGAGGGTTTTCTTTTTCAGTGAGGCGATCGGGGCGTCCTTGGTGGTATAGATCTTCGCGGCCATAACGGGCGGTTGGTTAGTTCGATTTGGGCACGTCGCTGCCATTAGGGCAAACGGCGGGTCGGGAGACTGGCTGGATGAATTGGCCGGGTCAAGCCACAACACGAAAAATGCTCGATTCCTGAGAATATGGGTCGAAGTGTGGGCTTTCGCGCCGATCCGGGCTTGATCCCCCGGCAAGCGGGGTTTAGGTCATGGAGGTCGATTTCATGTCCATCTCTTCTTATGCCACTCCCTCACCCGCGCTGCAACGCGAGGTGAAACGCCGCCGCTCGTTCGCCATTATTTCCCACCCCGATGCTGGAAAAACCACGCTCACGGAGAAATTCCTGCTTTACGGCGGTGCTCTCAACCTCGCGGGCAGCGTCACGGCGCGAAAAAACCAACGCGCCACCACCTCCGACTGGATGGATCTCGAAAAACAACGCGGAATTTCCGTAAGCTCAACGGTCTTGCAATTCGAATACAAGGACTGCGTCGTCAACATCCTCGACACCCCCGGACACAAGGATTTCTCGGAGGATACCTACCGCGTACTGACCGCCGTGGATGCCGCCGTGATGGTGGTGGATGCCGGTAAGGGCATCGAGAGCCAAACGCGTAAGTTGTTCGAGGTCTGCCGCCGCCGGGGCGTGCCGATCTTCACATTCATGAACAAACTCGACCGACCGGCCCGCCCATCGATGGATCTACTAGACGAGCTGGAGTCCGTTCTCGGAATCCATGCATTCCCAGTCAACTGGCCACTTGGCGATGGTCCAAGATTCCGCGGAGTCTATGACCGCGAGCAAAAACAAGTGCACCTTTTCGAAAGAACGGTCCACGGAGCCTACCGTGCCCCCGTCAGCGTCAAGGGCATCGGCGACGAGAGCGTGAAGGCAGCCATGGAAGATGCGACCTATCAACAGGTTTGTGATGAGCTCGAGCTGTTAGAGGGTGCCGGCGCTGACTTCGATCTCACAAAAGTACTTGCTGGCGAGCTGACCCCCGTCTTTTTCGGCAGCGCCGCAAACAACTTCGGCGTGCAGCTGTTGCTTGACCGTTTCCTGGAGCTCTCACCTCCACCGATGCCGCGCGAGAGCGGCGCACTCACCATCGACCCAGCCTCCGACGAGTTTTCGGCCTTTGTCTTTAAAATCCAAGCGAACATGAATCCCAAGCACCGCGACCGAATCGCATTCGTTCGCATCGTCTCCGGGAAATTTGAGCGCGATATGGACGTGGTAAACTGTCGCACGGGCGAGAAAGTCCGCCTCGCCAACTCACAGCGACTCTTCGCTCGTGAACGCGAAACCGTGGACGATGCCTACGCCGGCGATGTGGTGGGATTGGTGGGAAACTACGATTTGCTCATCGGCGATACCCTCGCATCGACACCGGGGGTCACCTTCGACGAAATCCCGCGCTTCGCGCCCGAGTGTTTTTCGTTCCTACACAACAAAAGCACTGCGAAATACAAACGCTTCCGCGATGGACTCCAACAACTCCTTAAGGAAGGGGTCGCGAGCGAATTCCAACTTCTCGACACCGAAGGCCCACAAATCCCACTGCTCGGCGCAGTCGGTCCCCTACAATTTGAGGTCCTTCAATACCGACTCGAGGGCGAATATGCCGCAGAGACACGAATCGAACCCGCAAACTGGTCACTCGCCCGCTGGCTGAAACCAAAAGAAGGCGATCCACTCGCTCCAGAGGCAAGGCCATCTCTATCACTCGGTGCTGCACTTGCTAGAGACTCTAACGGATGGCTAGTCGCTCTTCTGCCAAGCGAATGGGCACTCAAGACTTTTAGTGACAAAAACGAGGACTGGATTATTTCCGAGCAGCCCTTCGCTCCGCCAGTCACGAAGCAGTGATAGTTTCCTAGTGGATTTTTTCCCCGAGTGCAAATCATGATCAATTTGCAATTTGCAGGTCATGTGCAGATTCGAGTGACCGGCGCAATCGGATCTGGAGCGGGAGCGTGAAATCGACTCCGGCGATACGGGCTGCGGTATAGGTGGGGCGGCTGCACATACGGCAGGTGATCTCTCAAGACCCGAAAACACAGATCATCCATCACTATCTGACCAGCCTTCGCTCCAACCTTCCGCCTGGCACCATCGCCCAGCTCTCCAAAGCCCATTGGGACATCGGAAAAGTCTTCGATGAGTTCAAAGACAACCTCTGCGAAACCAAAGCTTGGGTTAGCAGCCCGACCGCCAAAATCCAGCAAGCCCGACTCCTCTGCCTGACCCACAACCTCATGACCCTCATCGATGACCAAATACAAAACGAAGCGGCGTGATCACTCACGCCGAATTCAAACGCAGACCTAAAACCCGCACCATCCGTGCAGTTACCACATTAAGTACAAGCCGCCCGGCAAGTCGTTCGATCCATCCCGCATCCCGCATTCCGTATCCCGCATCCCGCGGTTGAGCGACTTAGCCAACGAACCATCAAGTTCATCCGTTTGTTGAAAAGTCATTTGGATCTAGAGCGCGACTGGGGCCAAGCCCTCGCCCCCTTCATCCTCTAATCCGCAGTTAAGATTGCTGACGAGGAGGGCAGATGCTTATCTTGTCGGCGTTTGAAGACGAAAACCAACGCACAACGGGTTCACCCATTGGGTGAAAGAGAGCTGAATTTCAAATTCCTTCCTGCAGGAGTGCAATTTCACCTGCGTGGTAGCGACGAGGCGCTCACTCCGTATGGCGGATTGGTGGCATGGGATCACTTTTTGGAGCACTGCGGAGTGATCTCTAATCTTATAAAGGGACAGTCCTTTTATTAATCTTTTCTTGACGTTGTCTGCTTGGCTGGTATTTCTTGGACATGCGAAGGGCGCGAT
>JAPJNB010000076.1 GCA_026461385.1 Akkermansiaceae bacterium | reverse complement strand
GCATGAAACCCCTGACTGGGCGGTGGGCGAGAACCGGCCTAACCACGCGGTCGTTTTGCTCGGCATGGTGTTCGTGAACGACGGGATCCACAGCATCGCTCAGACCGGAGGAGGATCGCTTGTCGTGAGCGAACACGTCACCTCGATCCAACAAGGGTCGTCCGCTGGTGAAATCCGCATCGGCAAGGAACTCACCTATCATCGGTTAACCTATTGATCGCATGAACTTCACCTCGAACGACCTAACGCCGTTTCCCCTTGTAGTGCCAATCAAGCGGGTGAATTTCAGCCTGCCGCTCACGCCGTTTTTCATGGATCGGGCCAGTAGCGCCAACCAACGCACCCTAGGCTTCCACGGCGACGACTTCTACCTTCAGTTCAAATCAAGCGGTCCGTATGTTGCGCAGGAAGACGCTAAGATCTTTTGTGGCTTTGCGGCCTACCGGACATTCACCTCCAACGATCTCAACGAAACTCAGCCGGAATCAAGTGCATCGAGCGGAACTAGGACTAAGTCGTACGTGTTCGATCGGAATGCCAACCAAGTGCGCGTAGCCACAGTGGACGACGGCCATCCCACGATTGGCAACATCTGGCCAGATTCACCGACCACGGCCACTCAGGGCAACCCGAACAACGACCCACCAGATCACATCACGATCACACTCTCCGATGCGGTGGACAAAGATTGGCTGACGGGCGAATTCCAGCGGTGGATGGATGAGTCGGACGGCTTCCGCAATGCAACCGGCGGCGGACTCGGCACTTATTCCTACATCGGTCCAGGGGCCACCCGCAGCGAGAGCGATGGACATCTGGGCATCATCGGCGGCGGTGACGTGATTGCCTTCGGCCCGTGGTTCTCGGGCGAGCCATTCGGCATGGTTGGCGACGAGGGTGAACAGTGGAATGGGAAATTTTCATCTTGGTTGAACCGAGTGCGGCGGAAGAATGCACCAGTCATTCATGCGGAAGTCTCAATGCGTGATGGATTCCCCGATAGCGGCGGATCAAATCTAGCAGCAGGTCATGCGATCTATCAGGAAGGCTACGCTGAAATGGAGGTGACTGATCCGATTGGAGACCTATGGATGGATGGTCACGGCGTGTATCATGCGAGCGCAGCACTGGATTCATTCCCCATGTCGGCAGCATCCACCTACGACTTCTACGGGTTGATCTCGCACACGGGCGATGGTGAGGCCAACGAACTCACACTGGTGAGCCGCACCGGCAGACGTTACCGGGTCACAATCCAGACGGGACGCAACACCGATGAATGGCTGACGAGCCAGAGCCATGTGATCACCACCGACCAATCCACGCTTCAGGCCACGCTCACGCTTGAGGAGGACGAGGACGCGTGGGATGTTCGAGTCGCCCGCATTGAGGAGGAATTTACCATCGACAACCAGACGCAATGGCAGGTCGTGGCGGACATAGAGAGCTTTGCACAATACCAATCAGACATGCAGGTTTGGCAGAATGCGTGGGACGCGTGGAATGCGGGTGACCGGGCGGATGCCGCGCCAGTGAAACCAACCGAGCAGAAGCACCCAGCCGCACTCATCGGCCCTGATGTGGGTGGCGGCTACCTCATTCTTGCAGCAATGAAAACTCGGAGTGGTTCTAGGTTTGGGTTCTCTCCACTGGTGTATTCCAACTCAACCGCTGGCGATCGATATCGGAAGCGCACGTTCAAGCTGCACCTCACACCGGGCACGGTGGAACCAAACGATGGTACCTGCGGACTCACGACCATCACCGGCTCAGCAGACTTGGAATGGAGCGAGGAATTCAACAATCAAACCGGACTGCAGCTACCTCGCAACGTGGGTCAGTGGCAACTCAGCATCGACGGGAAGGACTGGACTCAGGAATCCTACAACTCATTCGACAGCGTGAATTTCTACGGATCGACCCCAACAATCGAAACTGCCACCAAGATCCGGCGTGAAGGATCGCGCACTTGGACGGGCCGCTTCCTCATGGCATTCGATGCCCCAGACCGTTTGGGCAAAGTGCTGTCCTCCGAATGGACGAAGGTTCCGATGAGTGTCACCGACGAACAGAACCACGCGGCAGCGGTGGCACTCGATCCACCCGCATCAGGTGAGAGCTTGTTCTTCGAAGGCCATCGCCTGACCTATGCGGATGACGGATAAACGCACCGTTGAATACTGACCATTTCTAGATTTGGCTTTGACAAAATTTACAGAGCCACTAGGCAGATAGGTGAAGCTTCTGGCACATGCCCATCGTCCCAGCCTCTAAGCCGGTTCGGTCGATGTTCCACGCATCAGTCAGCAATCTGCCATCATCTATCAGAAACATCGTCCAAATGAGTCGAATCCATCTTTTATT
>JAPJNB010000075.1 GCA_026461385.1 Akkermansiaceae bacterium | reverse complement strand
GCACCAAGCACCAAGCACCAAGCACCAAGCACCAAGCACCAAGCACCAAGCACCCGGGGCAACATTCAGGAGTCATGATGCTGGGTACTGGGAATTTTTTTCTGCAGGGTGTAATCTATTACATGGTACTGGCAGAAAAAACAGCCCCTCCCCCAGTAGCGGGTGCCAGTAATTTTTCGGGTGTGTGGCGCGGAGAATAGCTGACCGGGAAATCACCAGCTGATGACTTTCATCAGGCGAAACCTCGCGCAACGCGGTTGATCCTGGTCCGGGCCCGCAGGGGTGCACAACCTTACAAGTGGCTAAGATGTGGCTAAGCAGCCGTTTGTGCCACAAAAAATCACGAGGCCTTTCACCTTCGTAACTCCTTTAAATTCAAAAACAAGTGCCGGGAACAGGACTCGAACCTGCACACCTTTCGATACTAGATCCTAAGTCTAGCGCGTCTACCAATTCCGCCATCCCGGCTGGGTGGAGCAAACGTATCGGACTCAGAGCGATGGGCAAGCCTGCAATGCGAGGCGATGGAGATCGGTGGCAGAAATCGGCGGGGCGGTCGGGCTCCAAGTGAGTTCGATGACGTGAAAATGGCCGCCGAGGTGAGCCGGGTGGGTGAGTGCGTGGAATTGGCGGAGGGCGGAGGTGGGCTTGCCTTCTTGGGCGATCAGCCAATCGCGAGCGTGCTCGGTGAGCCAGCTGCCTTGGTGGCGAAACGCGAGTGGGCGACCACCCAGACGGCGAGTGCACTCGGCGACCGCCGTGAAGTCCACATGGGCAGTGATGTCCATTTCGCCGGGAGCGACCAGTGGGTCATCCGCGGCGCGGTGCTTGTGGAATGTCCGGAGGGTTCCGGTTTTCCTTGAGGGGTGGTAAAATTCCGGTCGGGCGAAACCGTAGTCCAGCCAAATCATGAGGGCATTCGTGAGGCAGTGGGTGAGGGGCTCCAGAAATACCTCGAAGCAAGTGCGCACTTCGGTCCGGTAGCCCCCAGGGAAATCGGATCCGAGCGGCGCGAGGGCGGCAAGGAGCTGGGGATCAGTGATTTCGGCGGCGGGTTCCCAGGTGAGTTTGTGGTCAATGCCAAGGCCGACCCGGACTTCGCGCCAGTGGCGCCCCTCCCACTCGACCAGGTTGAATGGCAAGGCATCGAGCAATTCATTGCCGAAGGCGATGCCGGGAAGTGGGTCGGATCGCAGCTCGTGGACAGTGGAAATCAAACGGGTGCGGCCCTCGAACGCTTGAAGCGTCGCGCGCTGTTTCGCCTGAAGCCGTGGGAGGGGTTCGGGGATGACATATTCAAGTGCGGAAAACGCCTCAGGGCTGAGTTGGGCCAACGCGGTGAGGACATCGCGTGCCAGCGAACCATCGTGGGCACCGGACTCGATGATTCTCCAACCCGCGGGCGTGCCGATCTGCTGCCACTCGCGCAGGAATCGATGCGCCAGAATTTCCCCAAACAATGGCCCCACGCTGACGCTGGTGAAAAAATCGCCCCCGCGCCCGACTTGGTGCGACTCGCGGGCGTAGTACCCGAGCACCGGGTGGTAGAGCGCCATTTCCATGAAATCGGCGAAACGCAGCGGTCCGTCCAGCACGATCCGAGATCGGAGCATCTCCCCCAACGAAGGAGTTGCGGGAGGCGCGTCATTCGGATATTCTGACGGCTGAATCACCGATGGGTCAGGCGGTGATGAATCCAGATTTGGCATGGCAGTCATTCAAAACAAGAACCGCAAGAAGAACAGCAAACGCTGGTTCTTCAAGCGCAAAGGCTTTTGGCTTGTGCTCTTTCTGCTTGGAGCCATGGCGGCAGGTGCGGGTTGGGTTTTGGTGGAAGGCTACACGCAAGACTATCGTCTCCGAGCGGCGAGCTACGATTTGGATCGAATCAATGACCTTGAAGAACCCAGCATCATCCTCGACCGCAACGGCAAGGAAATCGGACGAATCTTCGTGCAAAACCGCAGCGTCGTTCCGATCGAGCAAGTTCCGGAGATTTTCATCCAAGCTCTGCGTGCTGGGGAGGATTCGCGGTTTCTAACACATCATGGTGTGGACTACATCGGCATCATCCGAGCCATCATTTTGAATGTCCAAGGGGGCAACCAAGGTGCGAGCACCATCACCCAGCAGTTGGCGCGAAATGCGTACAACTTGAAGGAAGAAGCCGTGCAGCGGAGTGAGACCACCATCCAGCGGAAATTGGTCGAGGCCTTCTTGGCGCGGCGGATCGAGGACCGCTACACCAAGCGCGAGATCCTTGGGTTTTATTTGAACCGGATTTACTTCGGCAGTGGGTTCTACGGAATCCGTTCGGCGGCGTTGGGATATTTTGGCAAGGAGCCGATGGATCTCACCGTGGATGAATGTGCATCGATGGTGACGCTCATCAAGAATCCCAACAATCGCTCGCCGTTGAACAATCCGGGGATCAACCGAGATGGGCGCAACTATGTGTTAGGGCGGATGGTGGATGAGGGGATGATTTCATCGTCCGAGTGTGCGCGGTTGAGGGCGTTGCCGTTAGAAATCAACTCGCAACCGTTGCGTCGTGGTACCTCGCACCTTTACGAGCGGATTGCGGAAGCGGTGGGTCGAGCGCTGGGAGAGGACGCCTTGGCATCTGGCAAATTCAAGATCCACACCACGATCCTTGCCGAAGCTCAAACCGCCGCGCAAAAGGCGCTCATGGAAAGCTTGGCTAAAGCCGAAGCCCGGCCCGGCTACAATCACCCGAAGTACCAGAACTCCCGTAGAAATCGCGCTAAAGCGGCCGAGTGCTTGCAGGGTGCCGTGCTGATGTTAGATCATCTAACAGGTGAGGTTCTCGCTCACGTGGGTGGGCGTGACTATGCACAAGTGCCCTATGATTTCATCGAGTCTGGCAAGCGTCCGTTAGGTACCGCATTTTTTCCATACATCTATGCGGCTGGACTGAGTGCGAGTCAGACGCCGGCGACGTTGGTCGAAGATGAGGCGATGGACAACCGGGCGGTGATGGTCGGTGGGCAAGAAGGAATTCTCGGCGAGTGGGGGATGGAAGTGGCATCGCCCGTCTATCAGGGGAAGATCCCGGTGCGTGAGGCGTTTGAGAATTCGAAGATCGGCGCGACGGTGCGCTTTGCGGGGATGGTTGGATTGCAGCGCGTGGTGGACACCAGCGTTGCCCTTGGCCTGCCTCTGAAAAAGGCGGAGTTATTGCCACGCTTGGCGGTGGGCTTCGAGGAGGTTTCCATGAAGCACGCAGTGAGGGCGATGACGGCATTCCCGCGTGGAGGGATGTCTGGGCCCGAAAATTGGGTCTATCTCGACCGGATTGAGAACGCGGCGGGCCGGGTGGTTTATCGCCGCCAGCGCGAGAAAATCTCCTCCGAACGCGTCATGAATGAGGCGACCGCTTGGCAAGTTCACAGCATGATGGCGGGGTCGCTTTTCCGAGGGAGTTCCAAAGGTGTGTTAGATGGAATGGTCGAAAAGCCATTTTATGGCGCGGGCAAGGGTGGATCCACCTACGGCTTTGCGGACACTTGGTTTCTCGGATACAACAAGCGCGTCACCTGCGGGGTTTGGACTGGATTTCTATCAGGAAGCAATGAACCGATCTATCCGGGTGCGTTCAGTCGCGATCTCGCCATGCCCATCTGGCAGGCAACGATGAATGCGGCGGCACCCTCTTTTGGTGGAGACAAGCTTGAGCGGCCCGACAGCATTGTGGAGGTTCCACTGTGCTCGACCTCGGGTCAGCGGGCCACCGAATTCTGCCAGAAACACGTCGAGGATGCTCAAGCTGGAACCATTCGCTCGGTTTCCACCGCGACCTACGAGTATCTTCGCAAAGGCACCGAAAACCTGCCATTTTGCAGCCTGCACTCCGGGATCTTGGGCTCGGGTGGCTCTGGAGAAATGGACCCACTCGGTCAAGCGGCGCTCGACGTAGTGCCCGTCCGGCCCAAAGAACCCAGCGTGGTGGGCGATGATCCTTACCATACTGAGGTGACTAGCTTTGCGACCACCCATACCGAGCCTGGTTTGGTTCGCCGCCAGACCAATGTGTTAGATAGTCTCGATCTCGGCGGGCTGGAAGAAAAAATCCCACTGAAGAATCCAACCATGCTAGAGATTGAGGACGAGTGAGCAATTTCAACTGGAGTTATATTCTAACAGATGTTTATTTTTGAGTTAAGCGAACCTAATGCCAATGAGAGTTGAAATGATTCATGCTCAAGTGCGAAGCTCCCTGCGATGGGCCGGGTGCCTTATGCTCATGCTTGGGTTGTTCGGCTTGGTGTGCTGCGGTGAAACCAAGAAGCCACGAGGTTCTGGGAAGAAGCGCGTGGTGACGAGTTTCACGATCATTGCCGACATGGCGCGCGAGGTTGCGGGTGATGCGGCAGATGTCGAATCGATCACCAAGCCGGGTGCGGAGATTCACGGGTACGAGCCGACACCAAAGGATGTGGTAAAAATCCAGCATGCAGACTTGGTGTTATGGAATGGGATGAATCTTGAAGTGTGGTTTGAGAAGTTCTTTGAAAATGCTAGAGGGGTTCCTCAGGCGATTTTGTCTGAAGGCATCACGCCCATGGGGATTGCGGAAGGCCCGTACACGGGAAAGCCCAATCCGCACGCATGGATGTCGCCTGCCAATGCAGTGATCTACGTGGAGAACATCCGGCGTGCATTGGTGAAATTGGACCCTGCCAACGAGGCCACCTACTCGGCGAATGCGGCAAGCTATGCCGCCAAAATCAAGGCGCTGGATGAACCGGTCCGCCAAAAACTCGCAGCCATTCCCGAGGAACAACGCTGGCTCGTCACGAGCGAGGGCGCCTTTTCCTACCTGTGTGCAAACTATGGTCTGCGCCAGCTTTACCTCTGGCCGATCAATGCCGATGCTCAAGGAACACCCCAACAAGTTCGGAAGGTGATCGATGCCGTGCGCACCAATCGCGTTTCCGTGATTTTTTCTGAAAGTACGGTGAGCGACAAGCCGGCCCGCCAGATCGCGATTGAAACGAGCATCCGATATGGTGGTGTGCTTTACGTTGATTCTCTAACCGATGGTAGTGGACCCGCACCGACTTATCTGAAACTATTAGAAAGCAATGCGAATGCGATTGTGAGGGGACTAACCGATTCAAAGTAGTCAGATGATTTCTAACAGCACTCCATCAGCTCCATTTCCTCGCTTAGACGTCGAGGGGGTTTCAGTTGCCTATGCGAATGGTCATTTGGCGCTTCATGACACCTCGTTTCAGCTGCAGGGCGGCACGATTTGTGCGCTGGTTGGCGTGAATGGCAGCGGAAAATCCACGCTGTTCAAGAGCATCATGGGCTTCGTCAAACCCGAGGCTGGAAACGTAAAAATCAATGGATTGCCGATCCGCGAGGTTTTGAAGCAGCACCTTGTGGCTTACGTTCCGCAAGCCGAGGAGGTGGATTGGCAATTTCCGGTAAGCGTCTGGGATGTGGCGATGATGGGGCGCTATGGATCGATGAATTTTCTGCGGATTCCGCGTGCGCTGGACAAGGCCAAGGTCGAGGAAAGCTTGCGACGTGTCTCGATGTGGGAGTTCAAGGATCGGCAGATTGGTGAACTGAGTGGTGGCCAAAAAAAGCGGGTGTTCCTCGCGCGTGCGCTCGCTCAGGAGGGTCGGGTCATTCTGCTAGATGAGCCCTTCACCGGTGTCGATGTGAAGACGGAGGAGGCGATCATTGCACTCCTCCGAGATCTTCGCCGCGAGGGCTGCATCATCTTGGTTTCAACGCATAACCTTGGTAGCGTGCCTGAGTTTTGCGATCAAGTCGTGCTCATCAATCGCACCGTGCTTGCTTACGGACCGACCTCTGAAGTTTTCACCGAACAAAATCTCGCAGCGGCATTTGGCGGTGTCTTGCGGCAGTTTCATTTTGAACAATCGACCATTCAAGAACACGATGGGCGGAAGATCCGCATTCTAACCGATGATGAGCGACCTCTGATTTTCGGCAAAGACGGGCATTTGGAATACAAGGATCGCGGTGAGCACGAGGAGCTATTGAAAAAACGATCGGAAGAGCATGACTGAGTGGTTCGATTTTCTAGTGACACCGTTTCACTATGACTACATGCTGCGTGCCATTTGGGTCAGCGCATGGATTGGAGGGGTATGTGGGTTGCTCTCTGCCTTCGTCACGCTCAAGGGTTGGTCGCTCATGGGGGATGCGTTATCCCATGCGGTGGTTCCGGGGGTGGCGCTTGCATACATCCTTGGTCTGCCGTTTGCGTTAGGTGCATTTGTGGCAGGATTGCTGGCGGCTGGGACGATGGCCTTCATCAAGGCAAAGACTCGGATCCGGGAAGACGCCACGATTGGAATTGTGTTCACCGCTTATTTTGCGCTCGGGCTTTTGCTGATCTCACTTTTCCCGGCACGGGTGGATTTGAAGGTGATTTTGTTAGGAAATATTCTTGGGATTTCTGATCCAGATATCCGCCAGGTGCTGATCATTAGCCTCATCACCATGGTGGTTCTTGCGCTCAAGTGGAAGGATCTCATGCTTTTTTGCTTTGACCCTGGGCAGGCGCGGGCGATTGGCCTGCCGGCGGGCGGATTGCAGGTGGTGTTGCTGGCTTTGTTG
>JAPJNB010000074.1 GCA_026461385.1 Akkermansiaceae bacterium | reverse complement strand
GTGTCGTACAGTGAGCCGTCGCGGCGATCCATGACGAGTCCTTGAGGGTTGCGGTGGCCGTATGACCAAATGCTGGGAATTGCATCAGGAGTTTTGATGAATGGATTGTCAGAAGGGACACGGCCGTCATCAAAGAGGCGGTGAATTTTTCCGTTAGGGAACGAAAGGTTTTGTGCTTCCATCATTCCACCGCGTTCGCCGACGACAAAATAGAGGTAGCCCTTGTCGAATACAAAGCGTGTGCCGAAATGGACTCCGGCACCCGAGCGGAACTTCGGGTCTGGACGATAGATCCACTCTTGGTTGGTCCACTGGTGGTCTTTAATTTTGCCGCGCACGACCGCCGTGATGCAGCGGACTTTATCTTTGCCGCTCGCGTCTTTTTCGCGCGTGCCGTCTGAGATGCCAAGGTAAACCCAGCCATTGGCTGCGTAGTCGGGATGGAGTGCCACCTCCATCATTCCTCCCTGGCCGTGTTCGATGACTGGCGGGGTTCCTTCGATGACCACGGGATCCAATTTTCCATCGCTGGTGATGATTCGGAGTCTTCCGGCTTTTTCAGTGATCAATTTTTGGCCATCGGGAAGGAATGCGATTGCCCATGGATCCTTGAGGCCTTGGTCGATGATCGTCTCGATTCGATAGTCGTGCAGCTCGGTCTTGGTGACCTTGTCGGGTGATGGGGTCGGGAAACTCATCCCTTGCGTTAGAGCTTGTTTTTCTTTTTCCCTCAGAAAAATGACGAGTGCTCGGATCTGATCATTGTTGAGCGTGCCTTCCCATGGCGTCATGCCGAGTTGAGGGTTCCCCTTGGCGATGGAGCGGTAAATATCTTTGTCCGTGCCGCCATTTTTCCACTGGCCATCGACCAGTGATCCTCCTTGGCCCCCTTCAAACTTCGCTCCGTGACAGCCTGAACAGTTTTTGCTGTAGAGATCGTCCACTTTGATCTGCTCGCCGAAGGCAAAGTTCGAGAAGCCAATGAATAAGGTGAAGAGCAAGCGCATGGAAGAATGTTGCGAATGGTGAGCTGGAATGCAATGCGTGAATCGTACCCCATCGGGAGTCATTAGAATTCCCAGTCGGCACCGATCCAGAGCGACCGAGGTACGGCCATGGTCCGGATTCCATCACTGCTGAGTCCGGTTTGGATCGCCGCGTCGAGCAGGTTTTCGATTCTGATTTGATAGATCGCATGACAGATTCTCCATGATGCGCCGATCCGTGCGCTCGTGAAGTCTGGAATTTCTCGGGTTGCAAGGGCGTCATCAAATTGCGCCGCCCCATATTCACAGCCTGCGAAACAGGAAACTTGCTCGGTGAGCTTCAGGGTTCCACTCGCAATCATGCGTAGATCAGGAGCCTGGGGGAAGGGGTTACCCTCCAGCAGCGGTTGGTAGGATGACTTGTTGAATTGAGTTTCTGACCAAATTCCGGTTAGGTTGAGGGTGAGAGCATCGGTGGGTAGCCAGTTGACCCGTCCTTCAATGCCGGTGACGCCCGCCCGATCGACATTGCGCCGCTGCGCACCAGTGCCTCCTGCAGGAATCGTTCCGAAGATTTTCGCGATGTCAGAGGGATTCGTGACGGGAACATTGGCGATGGCATCGCTGATCCAGTGGTGGAAGATTGAACTCCCAACTTTTACGCTCGTCGTGGGCTCCCAATCCACGCCGCTTTCGATGCTGAAAAACCGCTCTGGGGAGAGCTCTGGATTCGCCTCAATGGTGTCGTTGCGGACGCGGAACGGGCGGTACAGCTCGTTCAGAGTCGGCAGCCGAAACGTGGAGCCCACCGAAATCCAGCCGTCGAGTTCATCGAGCGCCTTTCTGTGCCATTCGACGGATGCTGAGGGTTCAAGGCCATCGCGATTGCTGGGTTCTTCATGTTTGAGTGGAAGACCCGAGGTCAACGACTTCTCAGTTCGGTGCCCATTGGTGAGTTGCCAGCCATCGAGGCGGAGGCTCGCGTGGAATTGATCTAACTTGTTCGGCTGGTAAGCTGCGGTACCGAAGATTCCTGCAACGGTTTGCTCGCCGCCGGCCTGACGTCGGCGAAAGGTGCCGACATCCTCATGGGTTTCACCTGTTAGAATGTGTGCGTCAGTCCCCGCGCCGAATTTCCAACGAGTTTCGCGATCCCAGAGCAGCGTCCATGCGCCCCCGGTGCCGCGACTAGGCACGTCGAACTGATTCAGTGCAAGGGTCTCGCGGGTACGATCTGCATTCACCGAACTGAAGACGGATTGAAAACTCCGCCGCTGGTGCCAGGCACTCGCTTGCCAGGTTAGCTCGCCTGGTCGCGAACTGACACGCAGTGATAGGTCTAACGCCTCAGTCGAGTTTTCTGCGAGTGGGGTGCCGTTGTTTCGGTTTTCTTGGTAAAATGATACCTTTGGTT
Source organism: Akkermansiaceae bacterium (assembly GCA_026461385.1). Classification (GTDB taxonomy): domain Bacteria; phylum Verrucomicrobiota; class Verrucomicrobiia; order Verrucomicrobiales; family Akkermansiaceae; genus Luteolibacter. The sequence goes on along the minus strand of JAPJNB010000074.1, from coordinate 9,469 downwards.
CGATGGTGAGGCCGGATGCAGCAAGCCAGGCGACTTTGAAATCTCCGCCAGAAAGATCGGTTTCTAACTTTTGATCGATGGGTCCACGTTGTGAGGCATCCACTGCGTAAAACCCCTCGGTATGCAGACCGAAGCTGGAAAACTCGACCATGCGGGTCTTACCTTCGTTGGTCATTTGATGCACGGTTGAGCCACTGACGGTTCCTTGGCCGCCTCCGCCGGTACGGAGCACATGCCGATCTCCAAAGGGTGGGAGTCCATTCATTTGAATGACCCCGGCTGGGCTTTGGTTGCCCCACAGCGCGGATCGTGAGGACGGGACGATCTGGATAGAGTCGAGGGTAGCAGGGTCATACCGTGCCCAATAGACCCAGCCGCCAAATGGGTCGTTTTGCGGGATGCCGTCGAGAAGCACCAACGTCCTAGAAGCCGCGGTGGCCCCGGTGTTGCGAAGGCTCACCCCTGCGGAGGTTGGGTTGCCGAAAATCGATGACTGCCGACGATAGAGCGAAAATGATGGTTCGCTTGCAAGCAGTTCATCGATGGTGCGAGGTGCTGCATTTCGCAAGTCATCCCGCGTCCAACGGGCGAGCGAACTTCCGGAATCTCCGCCAGTTCGGCGGTCAGCGAGAACTTCGATGGGAGCGAGAATCTCAGGTGCCTGCTCTGCCGCTTGAAGGGTAGCAAGTCCCAGATCTAACAAAATAAGCCACGCGAGGTAAGTGAAGCGATTGCCAATCACGATTGTTTTAGGTTTCGGTGGTGGAGAAATGATCGATCGCCTTTGAGATGATCGCTTGGCACTCCAGTTCAAGAGGTTGATGAGTAGCGTTTTAAATTCGGGCAATTGTTGCGCTTCAACTGCATGGCCAAGAATGATGCAAACGATCCGTGCTTTTGGATCGTTCACGGTCCAAACGCTTGGATTCGGTGTTGGCCGTCCATGGGGCGGATTTGTGTTTCTCGATTTCTGGACGCATGGCTTTGACCTGTTCAGGGGTGATTGATACAGCTCGTTTTTCGCCAAACGCAAAGGCAGCGCAAGTTTTTATCTGTAAAATCTTCTGATTGAGATCCGGCAGGCTGGAGGTGGATTTTGCCGTCTTTCCATTCCTCGCAGATCTTGATGATGACGCTGTTCATCAAGCGAAGCCACGAGGATGCATCGGATGCCGGGGTCAATGTTCCTAGCAAGATCCAAGCGAAAATCAGCAAGAAAGCGAAGAACCAAGTTTATCTGAGGCAGGGCAATGCCCCGCGGTAACCAATCCCTGAAGGACCAGCTGCTTCAGCACGCAACTGCATCTAATAGATCGCTACGCACTCTGCACTGCAACTTCATTTCATGGATTGCGTGAGAGCCTCTGCTGTTGGAAGGAGTCGAATTCTTGGCGCAAGCGATCAGCAATCCAGGTGTTGAGCGACCAGAGATCGGCGACGGGCTGGTCGGTGAATGGCAGCGTGTGCAAGTATCCATCGGGTCCGAATTCGGGCGTGATGGTGCAGATTGCCTCATTGCGCTCAGACCGAGCCTCCCAGATTTTTCGCCACCACCGGAGATGCGCACTCAGGGCGTCTGCGGATTCAGGTGCCGCGGGGTGTGCAACTTGAGGGCCTTGAGGGTAACCGACACGAGCGTGGATGTGGTCTGCCCGTGATGCGCAAAGGTCAAGGAGATCGGGCAGGGCATCCATCACCAGTTGTTCGCAAACGCAGCACCAGTGGCTAAAGTCGCAGTTGAGGCGGAGCGCTGGGAGTTGGTCTAATAGTTTTTGGGTCGCAAGTGGGTGAAAGGTCGCACGGGAGCGATGCATTTCAAAGGTCAGGGGCAAGCCCGCGGAGCGTGCGTGTTCGATGCAGTCCCCGAGAAGTGTCATGTTTTCATCGGGCTGCCAGAGGTCGGAGCCGGTCATGCAATTCACGCTGATCGGGCGCATTTCTGCGATATGATCGAGCTTCCGGATGAAGTCCTCGCGGAGGGTGTTAGGGGTCGCGGTCGGGTCGGGGACATAGACGTTTGGCGCGCAGCCGGTGGTGATTTCTGCGATGAGGTGCATGCCTTCATCGGCCAAAATTTGAGACCAGCGTGCGCGTTCGGCAGTGGTGACGGGTGGTGGGGCTTCGATGCCATCAAAACCAGCGCGCTTGGCGATAGCGATCTCATCTTTGAGAGATCCCGAGTGGCCCCAGAATGTTTTGAAAAATAGGAGTTTCAAGACTTGGGTGGGTGTTGGGCTGGGGCGGCGTTTCCATCGAGTGCGGGCCAAGTTCCATGTGCGCGAGCGGCGAGGTAGCGTTGGATCAACCAGACCGACATTTCGAGATGGCTCAGGCGACCGCGTTGGTAGCCGTCCGAGTGCATGCTGCGTTGGACAGCGGTGACAACCTCCATGTCCTCTAGGTGAAATCCGATGGCGTCCTCGCCGCCGCGCGCGAGCATTTCTGGGAAATCGGGGTGGTCACGGGTGCTGTTTGGGACGAGCACGGTGGTGAGGAGTTGCAGTCGATTTGGCCCGACGGGGATGATGCGGTACCAGACGAGCTGATCGGGTGCAGGCAGAATCGTGAAGAGCGGGAAGCCAAGCATGAGTCCCCATTCGAGGCGTTGTTCTTCTGTTAGACTGGGAATCACGACAAATGTATCGGCGCGTTTGCCGTTGGCCTCGGCCTCAGCGATTTTTGCGCGGAGTGATTTCCGGAAAGGGAGATGGCAGCGAATGTGGTGTGGGCGTTCTTGTTCGTTCCAAGTGTCGCGTGCTGCCATGTGGGGTTGCAGCGTATGGGCGTGTGCACCAAGGTGATGGTAGGACTCCATGAAATTTTCGGTTAGGATCTTCCAGTTGCAAGGAACATCCCACGAGCGCTCGAAGACAATGCTCATTTCAGCGGGGTTCCATGGTGCAAGGTCCTGGCCGAGTTCGGAGAATTGTTCGGCAGCAGATTGAGGTGCTTGGCCGTCGAGATTGACGAAGACAAAGCCGTGCCAGACCTCGCTGCGAAATTCTTTTAGGCCCCAATCATCGCGGCGAAAATCCTTGGCACCTTGCATTTCTGGGCAGGCTTTGAGGCGACCATCGAGTTCAAAGGTCCACGAGTGATAAGGGCAGACAAAAAGTCGGGTGTGGCCGCAGCCGGGCTTGCCTTCAGTCCAGTCCGCAGGGCCATGGCCATCGTGGCCGAATGCTGGGGGCATGATGTCCATGCCGCGGTGTGGACAGACGCGTGAAAGGATCCGCACTTCTCCGGCTTTTCCGCGCAGTACGATGAGTGGATTTCCGAACAGTTCGAGGTTGATGAAGTCGCCGTTGTTCGGAATTTGCGAAACGTGAGCGAGGCAGAACCATTCTGGCTTGAAGACATGTTCAATCTCCCATGCATGGAAGGCGTCGCTGGTGTATGCCTCACGTGGCAAGGTGGTGCCCTCTTCGAGTGGGAGGCGCGCGATGCGGTCGATGTCTGCGAGGATTTTCGCCACACCGTTTCCTGAGTGGTTGAGATGAGGAAATTGAGCTTCGTTCAGCTTTTGGTTGTGGGCGCAGGCGGCGCGGACTTGGGCTTCGTCGATGATTGGCATGGCGTGAGATTATGTTAGAAAATTAGTCGAGTGATGCGGCGATCCTGAACCCAAGGTTGTCTCGTGCGCTGGCTTCGGGATATGAGTCGCGCCATGAGCAGCGGAGCAAGCGGGGGAGGTAGTCCCATGCTCCACCGCGGAGGACTCGAACAGGGGCGTTTGTACCTGAGAGTTTTCTAGCAGATCCATCGTTAGGGGCGCCATGGTAATCGGTACACCAGTCATCTTGAATCCACTCGGCGACATTGCCTGCTAGATCGAAGAGCCCGAAAGCGTTTGGTGGGTATTTCCCAGCGGGCGTGGGATGGCCTGGGCCGACGCGTGAGCCATCTTCGGCGTTGCGGTAATTGGCGAGTTCGGGACTGATCTCGTCGCCCCATGGGTAAATCGCGATTTGGTTTGAGCGAGCAGCGTATTCCCACTCCGCTTCGGTGGGGAGGCGCAAGGGAAGGTCCATCCGGTTTCCTAACCAATCGCAGTAGGCCACGGCGTCCGTCCAACTGACGTTCGTCACGGGAAGGTTACTTGGCTGGTTGGGGCTGTGTTCGGGGCGGAAGGCTTGGAACTCTGCGACGGTAACGGGAAATCGTCCTAGGCGAAATGTAGGGATCTGCACCCAATGGCGGGGCCTTTCGGTGTCATTTGCGAAGCGATCTCCGGGGGTCTCTCCCATTAGGAATTCCCCGGATGGAATCGTGATTAGATCGACGGCACTCATCGTTCGTCGATCACGTGGGTTCCATGAGTTTCAGGCCGCCGACCCCGATGATGATGAGAAGCATCATGCTCAGGCGGGCGATACTCACTGACTCCTGGAGGATGATGATCCCATAGAGAGCGACGCCTAACGAAGCGACGCCGCTCCAAACCATGAAACTCACTCCTGCAGGGATCGCCCTCATTGCGAGGGCAAGGAAGTAAGAGGTGAGTATGGCCGACAGCACTGCGAGTGCTGCCGGTCTAACCTGTGTGAATCCTTTGGAGTGATAGATAGCAATTCCGTAGACTGTGTCGATCAATGCCGAAACGATTAGGAAATACCAATGCATTGAATCCGTTTGAACGGTGGAGGGAGGAGCTGTGGAGGCTTATTTTCCAGCCTTGGCCGCATACTCCTTGGTGAGGGATGGGTCGAGGTACTTCGTGGTTTCCTGGCTCTTTTCGTACACCTTGAAATTCATGTTGAAATCGTTGACCACCTTGGATGAGCCGTAGACCGTTCCAAGCCCATCGGCGGTCTCCCAGCGTTTCAGTGCCTCGTCGAGTGGGAGAATGTGAGTTCCTTTGAGGAAGCCTTCATACTCTTCAGGGGTAACTTTGACGCGTCCCGAGAGAATCTTTAAGACATCGTCGGCATTGTTTTCATCCCGCATGTAGCTGACGATTTTGTACCACACTTGGGTGACCTTCGCCCAGTCACTGCGGCGCTTTTCGAGGCTTTCTGGCGAGACGTAGAGGAGATCATAAATGAGGCCTGGTGCGTCGGCGGAGGTGAAAATCGGCTTCGATCCGGGGATCGCCTTGAGGGCTTGTCCAGAGTTGGGTTGCCAAGCAGCGATCGCCTCCACGGCCTTCGAGCTGAATACCTGAGGCGTTTCGTTGGTCGGCGTGTTCACGATGGTGACATCTTCGGCCTTCATGCTATTTTTCTCAAGTCCAGTGAGGAGAAGAAGGTGCTCGACGAATCCCTCCTCGAGGCCGATTTTTTTTGCCCTTGAGGTCTTTGAGCGAGTTGATACCGGGAGCGCCGACGATCATGTCGTTTCCATTAGATTAGTCATTGATGATGATAGCGACCGATGGTTTACCAGTGGCGCCGGTCACGAGGGCATCACCGTTCGTCATGCCGACAGCGTCGACCTTACCTGCGACGTAGGCATCCATCGATGGCACATAGTCGAACCAGAGGAACTCCACGTCCACCTCCGCTTCCTTAAACCAGCCCTTTTGAATGCCGATTTCCCAAGCGACGAAGCCGGGCCAGTCCGAGTATGCGATTTTGAGCGGTTCTGCGGTGGCAAATCCGCAGAGAGAGAGGAGACCGAGCGACTGGAGTGCGATGCGATTGAGTAACTTCATGGCGGTGGTGTTAGGAATTTTGGAATCGTGTAGTATGAAATCAAATGCGTTTCTTCATACTAATTTTAGCATGGGCCGTGCCAACTTCATTCCTCGGTGCGAAAAGCCTGCGTCGTGGGCAGGATCGGGGGTTCGGGCGAGCATCCCGAGCGTGGCGAGGGGCTAGCGAATTCTCGCGATGCGCATGCGCTCGGCGGCAAGGAGCGCTTTGAAATCGGCGTAGTCCTGTTCGCGAGTTGAGGAGAGAAGGCGGTAGGTGTATTCGCGCCAGTGGCTCATTTCCTCGAGAGCATTGGTCATGCGCAAGGCGATGGTTTCTGCGTCGTCAGTTCCGCGGCCGGAGAGGCGGCTTTGAAGTTCCTCCTCGCCTGGCGGCATTACAAAAAGATCAACCAAGGCGATGCGGATGCTTGGATCTTCGCAGGCGCGGACTTTTTCTGCGCCTTGGATGTCGATGTCCATGACGACATCGGTGCCGACGTCGAGGTGGTTGATGACTTCGGATTTGAGTGAGCCGTAGAGATTTCCGTGCACGATGGCGTGTTCAAGGAATTCGCCGGCGTCGAGTTTTTGCTGAAACATTTCGCGGGTGAGGAAATGATAGTCCTTGCCATTTTGTTCACCGAGGCGGGGCGCGCGGGTGGTGCAAGAGATCGAGTAATGGGCTTGTCCCGAGTCGGCCAGTTGGCGGCAGAGCGTGGTTTTGCCGGATCCTGAAGGACCCGAAACAACAAGAAGGATGCCGGTGCGTGCGGACATGAGTTCTGGTGTAGCGGCGATCGGTGGGGAGAATCGAGAAGTTTCTTTGAATTTTCGGAAATCTCGCATTAAATGTTGGCGGGCCTAGGCGAGTAATTTTGCTGTTTGCCGAGGTGTTCACTAAAGGCGATATTTCCCGCGATGTCCTTGTTTCATCCAGTATTTCAAGACCTGATCAAGCCCCAGTGGGTTGCGGTGCTTGAAGAGCTCAAGCTTTCGGGAGGATTGCCCGCTAGCGAATTGTCGAGGCGGTTGGAGGTCAGTTACATGGCCGTAAAGCAGCAATGTGAGGAGCTGAAAAAGATCGGTTACTTGGAGCGCTCACGAGTTCCGCGGACGGTCGTGGGCAGACCTGAGATCTTTTACAATCTCAGTGCCAAGGCCGATGGGCTTTTTCCATCGGCTGGGGTGGGATTTAGCATCGAATTGTTAGATGCGACCAAGGTGCTGTTTGGTGATCGCACTCCGGACAAGCTGTTGTTCCAGTATTTTCAGAAGCTTGAAGCGAAATGGCAGCCGGTGCTTGCGAAGTCGAAATCTTTGGTCGAGCGCGCGACGAAGCTGGCCTCCTTGAGGGAGAAAGAGGGTGGGTTTGTCCGTTGCGGCTATGATCCGGAGACTGGCTTCCGCATTGAGGAGTTTCACAATCCGCTGCAGCGGATCTTTGAGCGCTATCCGCGGGCGGTCGCCATGGAATTGCGGATGATCGAGCAGTTGTTAGCGACCAAAGTGACTCGCCGAGAGGTGTCCGATGCTAGGTCTGGCCAGCCCAAGGTAATTTTTGATGTGCCAACTCTTGGAAATCCTTAGATGGATTTTCAATTGGCTCCGCTCCATGAATGAATCTAACTATTTTAATCCCCAAGTCCTATGAAATTTCCCTATCCCATCGTTACAGCAGCGTTTCTGTCGTGTGCTGTCGTTGCATGTAAAAAATCGGATTCTGATGTCGCGCAGCGGATCGCCGAGCTTGAGAAAAAAAACCGCGAAGCAAGCGAGCGTCAAAGTGAACTCGAGCGGCAGATCGAGGATCAAAAATTGGCGGCCGAGCGTGATGCAATCGAGCGAGAACGCATGCAGCTTGAGACTGATCGCGAAGCACTTGAGCGGCGCGCCAATGAGGCCGGATCGGCCGAGAATGAGGCCATCCGCAATCGCGAACTGACGTTGACTCAGCGCGAAAATCAGCTCGAGCAGCAAAAAACGGCGCTCGAGGAGAAGGGCGATCGACTCGGGCAACGAGACCAGCAACTGAGCGAGCGCGAGCGTGAGGTTGCAGGCAGGCAGGCATTGTCGGTCAAGTCGGCCGCGCCGCGCGGCGTGGTGGGAGATTATGGGATGTTTTACGATTCACTCTCGTCGTATGGCTCATGGTTTGAGACTCCAGACTATGGCTATGTTTGGCAGCCTGTTGCAGTTCGGGATGCGATGTGGCGACCCTACTACCGCGGACGTTGGGTTTGCAGTGACCGAGGTTGGACCTGGGTGTCGGAAGAGCCATTTGGTTGGGCAACCTATCACTACGGTCGCTGGGCGTTGCTGCGTGGTCGCGGATGGGTCTGGGTGCCCGGGACCGAGTGGGCGCCTTGTTGGGTTTCATGGCGCGAAAATGATCGCTACATCGGATGGGCACCGCTCCCTCCTGAGTCGATGGCCTATCGTGGGCGCTCCTGGGATGCTGCGGTCGATGTGCAACTGGGGATCGGGGCGGGGTGGTATTATTTCATGGAAGTCCGATATTTCGCAAACCCTGTCTATCGCTACCGCTTGCCCGCGACGCAAAGTATTTCATTCTATCAGCGGACCACGAACATCACTTTCATTCATACGGAAAACCGGCAGGTCATTTGTGGAGGGCCGGGATACCAGAGGCTTTCAGATCGAATTGGCAAGCCTCTGCCATTTTATCGGTTAGAGCTGGATCAACGAGCACGCCAAAGTCGCGACACCTTGGGCATGCGTTCACGAGTCGAGGGAAATCGATTAGTCGTGAATGCGCCTAACATCGACGCTGAATGGAATGACGGATTGAAGCCGAAGCGCATCAAAGGACGGATCGATCAAGTTGCCGTGGAGCGCGACGGCAGCTTGAAGCCCGAGGTTGGTGAGAGTTTTCGGCGTAGCCGCGTGGAAGGGCGCGAGAAGGCGAATCAAAGCATCGCAGCACTCGGTGGAAGCGAGAATTTTGAGCGAGGCCGCAATGAGAAATTGAAGGAGAATCGCCAAAGGGCCGATGCCTTGGATCAGCAGACGCAGGGTCATGAGGTCGGTGGCAATCGCGAGGCAACTCCGGCAGAAGAGCAGAGCATTGGAAAAGGTTCGGCGATAGAAGATCCGGCTGTGAAGAAGGCGCAGGATCAAGAAACAAAAGAGGCCGCGCGCCCACGGCCTTCGCGGGATCTGAGGGGGCTCAGCAAGCCGCAGCAGTCAGCGGGTGAGTCAACTGGGCCCAATGCGACGGAGCCGCAGCGTTCGGAGATTCAGCAAGGTCAAGTCCCGCAGGAAGCCGCCCGCAATGATCCGCAAGTGCAAGCGCAAGATCCGGCTCTAGCAGAACAGCGTCGGGCTGCAGAGAAGCAGGCTGCGGAGCAACAGGAGGCTCAAGCGCGTCAGAGCCAAGCGGAGCAGAAGCTTTCAGAAGGTCAGTCCCGCGAAGAAACAAAGGAAGCCGCCCGAAATGATTCGCAAGCGCAAGTGCGGGATCCAGCTCTAGCAGAACAGCGTCGCAATGCGGAGAAGCAGGCGCTGGAACAGCAAGATACAAAAGCGCGTCAGAGCCAAGCAGAGCAAAAGCGTGCGGACGATCAGGCTTTAGCAGAACAGCGTCGGGCTGCGGAAAAGCAAGCTGCGGAGCAACAGGAGGCACAAGCGCGTCAAAGCCAGGTGGAGCAAAAGCGTCCGGACGATCAGGCTCGTCAAGAAGCACTAGAATCCGCTCGAAATGCCCAGCAAGAGCAAGCGCGAGATCAGGCTCTAGCAGAACAGCGTCGGGCTGCGGAGAAGCAAGCCGCGGAGCAACAGGAGGCACAAGTGCGTCAAAGCCAGGCGGAGCAAGCC
>JAPJNB010000010.1 GCA_026461385.1 Akkermansiaceae bacterium | reverse complement strand
TATGTCAGCGCGGGCCAACCCCTATCACAACGCCTGGACGGAATCCTTCATGGGCACGCTAAAAACCGAAATGCTCGGGGACGGTTGCTTTATCAACGACGCCGATGCTAGGACTGAAATCTTCGACTTCATCGAATGCTACTACAACACCCAGCGAAAACACTCATCGCTAAAATACCAAACCCCGGCCCAATTCGAGGCCGAAAAACTGTCTCTTAACTAAGCAAAAAACGGTCCAAAAATCGGTTGCATCTCAGACTGCTCGGCTATCTGGATAGTCGAAGAGCTTTCTAATACGTTTATCGCTGAGCATCACCTTGCGGAATTCATCTAAGCCGCGGCCACCAAAGAGCCAGCGCGACGGGATCACCATGGTCAAATACCGAGGCTCAAGCGCCTTGGCTTGTTCCACAAATTTGTTATAGATTGGGATTGCGCTCGCACCAAACCCTCCGTCGTCCATTTGATACGGCGGATTCCCTATGATGACGTCGAATTGCATATTTTTTTCAAATATCTCGGTAAGCCGAGTCTTGATGTTGTCGGTGTGAATGAACGCATAAGCGTGATTTTCCAACGCCTCAGCGCGGTCGAAAACTGATTGGCCGGCCCCACAGGATGAGCATTTGCCTGTCTTCCACGTATGCTCCATGCGCTGGAACCAGATGTTTCCGTCGTCGCTTTTGAAGCTCTTGGCGATGGAGTGTTCGCCCATCGCACGTTTCGAGCAATAGACGCTGCGGCGGGCAAGCAGGCTGGTGATGCGGGTGATGCCGATGCCGAAGACCTGTTTCGTGAGGATGTGATCCACGCGCTTTTGCAGGTTGGGAATCTCTTTAGCCAGGCCCTCGGTAAGGCGGCGGGTGATCTCGCGGAGGAACACGCCGGACTTCGTGCAGGGGTCGAGGAAGGTGACGGTCTTGTCGGCCCAGAGATTCGCGCCGCCGTGGTTGGCGGCCCACGCCTCGGTCAGCGTGTCGAGCATCCGGTTGGCGAGTTCGGGCGGGGTGAAGACCTCGTCGTTGGAGAGATTGGCGATGCAGGTGAGCACGTCCGGATTCCGCCCGCGCAGGGTGAAGGGAACTTGGATGGACTGTGGCGCGGCGGGCATGTGTTTCTTTTGCTAATTGATTTTGAGTGGCGGGCTTTTAGTAAAGATTAATCTATTGAAAGACAACGCGTTGCGAATATTCGCTGTCATTTTTCTTAACTGCTTTTTTGGTTTCCTTTATTTTTTGAAAATCGTGTGGGCGAGAAAAATAAAGGACAAGTTATTGCAATTGAGTAATTTAAGGTAATTGCTAGGTTTCAATATGGGTGCTTTCTTTATTCTCCGCTAAGGCTGAGATCTTTGGCCAAGATCCATTGAGGTTTCGTACGGCTTCCGGCATTTTCGATGACTTTGAGTTTGTGTGAGAGTCGCATTAAGAGGTTGCCGATTTTCCGCTGTTTCTGCTTACTGTCTAAAACCTCAGGCAATTTTACCAGAAGCACCGCATCTATATCCTCGCGGGTAACGGGCTGGTGGGTGCGTATGAGTTCCAGGATCATGTCCTGATAGTAGCGGTTGTCCAAACCCTTGTCCCGGATATGGCGAGCCTTGTCGCCAGTGGCCGCCGCAATTTCGGCTGCCACGACGAGATTTGGATACCTGCCTTCCACGAGGCCTAGGCGTTTGAGGCACTGATGTTCTTCCTTGTCTAAGGAGAAGCGCTTTTGCACGCGGTCGAGCAGGATGATTGTTTCCAAATCGAGATCGGCGCTACGCATCAGGATGCGGGCGTAGCGCTCATCGAGGATGCGCCCAGCGAGTCGCACGACGACGCGCTCAGGCTGGCTGAGATCGTAGGTGGGCAGCGGGAAGAACCTGCTGCGCTGCTTGAGGAACATTTTCTTGATCCCGCCGCCTTGGGTATCGATGAGGTTGAGGTTGACCATGGCCTCGGCGAGGAAAGGGTTGCGGTAGATTTCCAAGGGAGCGTCCTGCTGAATCACGGTTTCCACGCTGCCGGGGAGAAAGTTGCCGACGTTGGTCAGGATGAGGGAGTCGGGAGTCTCCACGATCTGGACGCGCCCGCGCAGGAGGTAATCCTGATGTGCGATGCAGTTGTGCAGTGCCTCGCGGATGACCCAGGGATCATACTACGTCATTTCCATGGGAAACAAGGTACCTCCGGGAAGTTCGCGCACCTTGAGGTTGCGGATACGGGTCATCAGACGGTCGCCAAGAAGCAAAAAAGGCGGGCCGAAATGCTCGTAGTCGAGATCTTCGTTGCGGTCGTTTTTCAGGAGCCAACTCACCTTGGCCACGGCGGGGCTAAGCAGGGTGGCGGACTCCGGTTTACCCAATAGGAGCAGAGCTGCCTGGGTGATACGCCCTTGGATGGCGAGCTTCGCTTTGTTGAGAAAGGTGATGTCATCCCAGCCGGCCACCTCGTCGGCCTGTGAGGGGAATTTCGTGAGGAACTCCTTGCGGGCTTTTTGCATGGCCTCGGGATCCAAGTCTGCGAGGGATGCTTGCTCACAAATCGCGGCGCTCCAATCCACACGCCGCATCCAGAGCTGGCGCTGTTTCTCGGGGTGGTTCGCGAGAATTGTTTTGGAAGTCCCCACACGGATATGGGCGGTTCCGTAGAATTCCACTGGACGGTCGAAAGCCGGGTTGATCTCGAAGATCACGAGCCGCTTGCCATGATATACGAGGGTATGGCTTTCAAAGCCGACATTCGGCCGCAGGCCCAGCGAAAGCCAGAGAGGTAGGAGCTGGGCACCATTGCCTTTTGCGTTAGTGGGATCAAAGTCCGTTCCAACGACTTCATGAGTGCCATCCTTGATTCCAAAAACGAGATAAGCGCGCGGCTTGCCGATGAGACCCACAGCATTCGCAAGGGCGGAAAGGTATTCACCCAATACCTGCGGCTCGTAGCGATTGGCCTTAAACTCAAGCCATTCGGTTTCACCTGGTTCGACGCGAAGGCGATCTATCAGCGCGGTTAACTCTGCGACGTTCATGGTCGTGCCTCCTTCGCGGCGGCGGCCAGTTCACCCACGGTCATGGGTGGGAAGGTCTTGGTGGGGGTAAAAAGTTCGTGTTTGCCGAGGTCTGCGAAGAGCGAGTCCTCGGTGCTGTAAGAAGAGGAGCCGGTCAGGCAATCCAGCTTGAAGTCGCGCCGTTGGAACTTGCCCTTGCCCAGGTAGCCCCACTCGGCGAAGCGGATGGAACGCCCGTCATGGTTGAGCATCTTCATGGCATCGCCATGGACCAGGTTGAGCGACAGCACGTGGAACCCGGCGAGGTAGAGGTCGTCCGTCGGCTGGAGATCCAGGTATCCGGCGAAGATCTCCAGCAGGTTGGCGCGGCACTCGGCGATATTGTCCGGCAGCAGCTCGATGCCGTAAATGCACATGAGGGCCAGGAGGGCGAAGTGACGCCGCTCGAAATCCGACTTGCCGTATTTCAGCTCCACGGCGGCGAGCTTGCGCTGGAGGATCTTCACGAGAAAGTTGCCATCCCCGCAGGCTGATTCCAAAAACCGCGAGTCGATGCGCTCGGTTTCGCCCTTCACCAGATCCAGCATCGCCTCGACCATCCACTCCGGCGTGAAGACCTCCCCGTGGTCGGCGACGCGTTGTTTGGACTTGGTTAATTTCATGGGGATTTGTGGATGAGCGTCGTGACTGCAGGCTATCGACCCGAGCGGAGAGCGGCAAGGAAGACGTTTCAGCAATCCACTGGCCATCGTTGTGGCTTTTTAAGAGGGGTGAAATTTTTTCAGCATCACTTCAATTTTGTTTAAATCCGGCCCCTGTAGTACTTTGCCTATTGCGGAATGTTGAGTTCTCCCCGGATATCCCCCGATACCTGTGTTTGCGGCTGTGCTGTCGTGGATACCTCTGTCGCTTGGAGCATGCGAGCAGGAGCTAGGCTCGAAAATCGGCATAAGCCATTGAGGATGTGCCGGTCCTTGCGCAGGCGATGAAGATCCATACCGCACTCACCACGCAACCGGGACTGGGATTTTTCCCCGCACCGGTGCCGACGATGGTGATTTTCAAGATCGCCAACGACGCGCTTCAAGCCGCCCTCGCGGGAAAGATTACTTCTTCCGCGTGCGAGCCATCGGTGCCAATGGCCCAAGCGGCTGGAGCGATGTGGCGACGATGATGGTCGTGTGATGTGACCAGGACGGTGGCGCGTGAGCCGAGGGCTTGTTTGACCGCGCCGCCGCCCATTTCGCACGGCTGTGGTCGGCTGTGGTCGGCACGAAACAAGCCGCCGATTTTGCCCGAACAGGAACCTCTCACCGCACCGCAACCTTCCGCTACACCTTGATTGCTTTGAGGGCGATGAACATCGGAAACTCTCCAGCCGCGAAATGCTCGGCCTTGCTAAACGGACCGTTGCCCTGGGAACGACGGTGGCTGTAGAGCTCGTCACACGCGACCACCGCCAACCCGCTCTGGCCGATGGTGGTGAGAAGATCCGCCAGCGGCCGATGATGAAAATGGGTCTGCTCACCCGTGCCTTTGCCCGGATGCGTGGTGATCGGGATTTCGAGCGGCGTGCCGTAGCTGTCGAGCCGCCGGTATTGGATTTTCTGGTCACCATCCCAGCCCCAGTGCGTCTTGCGCGGAATCCGAAAACAAGGGTGCATGAACACCATCACCGCACGACCACCCGGCTTGAGTGCTCGGAAAATATTCGAAAACATGCCGGCGATGTCCGGCACATCATGCACCGCCATGATGCAGGTGGCCGCATCGTACGAGCCATACGCCCACGACCCCGGCAAACACGCATCCGCAACGACCCAACCCACCCGTGGATCCACCCCGTGACGTGATTTCGCCGATTCAATCAAGCGCCGACTCGCATCGACCCCGGTGAATCGTCCGATCCCCCCCTCCAGCAAAGGCCTCACCAGCACCCCTTGTCCGCAGCACACATCCATCACCGCCTCGCCCGCTTGAACCGCAAGCATCCGCAGAGTGGCAGGCAGGATGACGTTCTGGTGATAATCCGATCCGGCCTCTCCCACCAGTTTGTCGTACCAAGCCGCGACCGGGTCCCAACCACGATCCTTGCTTTGAAGGGTCTTTTTCCCCGCGGCAGGTCCAGTTCCCCGACCTTGGTTCACATTAGAGGGACGGCGTGGCGTTGGTGGCATGCAGAAGGTTATTCTAAATTGAAGGACGCCAGCAAGACCGCGCTACGCACAAAAAACTGCCATCCAAACGTCGGGATTGTCACTCCTCTTTGTAGGCCTCGGCACGGCGACCATCGATGCACCGCGTCAACCACGACACCAATTTCTCAGCCTCCTCGGACTCGTTGCGCATCGAACTGAGCGCCGACCAATCCAACTGCGGACGATGCCTCGGCGTGGCGATCCGGTTGATCTCAAGCTTCGCCATGATCGCCTCGGTCTCACGAGGATGCGCGTTGAGAATTTGCGCCGGGCGCGGGAGGTCGTCGAGCGCCTCAGTTGTCAATCCAAACGAGGTCACCCCGACACCGAAGCTGGCACTCAAGCGCCGGAGGCTATCCGCAAGCGCCTCGTCCTCAATCGGTGCCGCATAAATCAACTCGCCCCCTTGCGCCCACATGGAAACCGCCAAAGTCTGGAAGAAATCTTCGCGATACGTCAGCAACGATGGCTGCACTCGCAACCGCGCGGCATGCAAGTTGAATGGCGAAATCCCCAGCCGTTGCTTGAACGCAAGCATGGTCTCATCGAGCGACATTTCCTCGTCCGCAGATCCCCCCGTCTCCCAATCCACCAAGACCAGTTCCGGATACTTCCACAAATTGCTAATCGGCGACTCTTTGCCGAAGGCCTTGCGGAAGGCGAAGGGAAAACGCCCGTTGATCTCGTAATAGCGAGTCACCACCGCCCGAAACTTGCGAATCCGCAGCATGGCCAAATCCACCATGTCATGATCCGCCGCGGTAAGATCATCGAGCCGACCTTGGGTCAAGGCGAGCAACTCCTGAGCCCCCGACAAGGCAGGCAAGGGCGCACTCCGGCGGTAATACCCCTGCCCCTTTTCCACCTTGGCAATCGGCGAGGCCGGATCGCACGACATGATGGAGAAATGGTAGCGCAACGATGCGTCCGAGTAGTTCCCATTGAGCTGCAACCGCGTTAACCGAATCAACTCGGTGCCCTTCAGCGAATCGCTCGGATTCCCGGGAAGCAGGGCCGGAAGGATTTCGGATAGCTGATTGCGAAGACTCATGCGGAAATCTGCACCTTAGGTGGCATCGAACCCATCCAATTCACCCGCCCACAGTTCATCAAGCTCCAAAAAACCGTATTCTAAAAAATTACCGCGCTCACTCTCGATTTTTTTGATGATTTTCCAGCAAAGCTTGTTGATTCACCACTTTGGTGCATCCTATTCGCGTGAATTTAACGCCCATCCACTCGGCCCTCGTTCTCACGATCGCTCTCGTTTCTCTAACCGCCGCCCGGGCTCAGGAACCGAGCGCCCAACAAATCCTCGAGGGGGCTCGCATCTCCGCAACCCTCACCCGCCTCGAAGACGGCCTCAGCGGCAACCTCCAAAAAAACGGCACCAACACCCCCATCACGCTTTTCCTCCGCGGCAAGGACATCCAGTTCCAGTTCACCGAAAAATCTGGCCCGCTGCGGATCTTCCACATGCGCATGAACGACAACGCCTTCAATCTTTTCGAGCTCATCGACGGCAAAACCATCGATTTCCCCGCTGAAAAAATCATCGAACCCATCGCCAAAACCGACCTCACCTACGAGGATCTCGCCATGCGGTTCTTCTACTGGCCCCATCCTCAACTGGAGGGCAACGAGGAGGTCGGCGGCCAACCTTGCTATAAATTGCGAATCAATAAACCCCTCGGCGCGGTCGGGCGCTACGAGGTGGTTTACGTCTGGGTCCATCGCAAGTTCGGCGCGTTCATGAGAATCCGCGGCCACGATCAACACGGCGATCTCATCAAGGAATTCGAAGTGGAGGACGTGATGAAAGTGGCTGAAAATGTGTGGACGCTCCGCAAAATGCAGGTGGCCACCTGCGACCCCCAGAACGGTGGCCGACGAATTTCCATCACCGATGTGACGTTCGATGCCCCCAAAAAACCCGCGCCACGAGGAATCCGCTAGCACACCGGCCACACCCTCGTCATGCCTGCCGACGCATCGTCGCCGCCCGATCCCGCACGAGTCGTTTCACGCTGGACCGACGCCCACAACCACCTCCACGACCCGCGTCTGGGCGAGTCAGCCCCCATCATCGCCGCCATGAAACAGGCGGGCATCGACCGCTGCATCGTCAATGCCACCCGCGAATCGGATTGGCCTCAAGTGGAATCGCTGGCACGCTCTCATCCGGATTTTGTCTGGCCCGCGTTTGGAATCCACCCGTGGCACGCCCACACCGCAAGCGCCGGTTGGCAACAACAACTCGCGATCCTGCTTGAGTCACACCCGCGCGCATCCGTCGGCGAGTGCGGCCTCGACTCATGGGTCTCATCTCCCCCCCTCGCGATCCAAGCACCGGTTTTCGCCGAGCACCTCAAACTCGCCCACCTCATGGATCGGCCACTGACGATCCACTGCCTCAAAGCGTGGGGCGCTCTGTTCGATGCACTTGCAAGCACGCCGCCTCCCCGCCGGTTTCTCGTGCATTCGTTCGGCGGGTCGATCGAAACCGCCCGCCGCCTCATCCCACTCGGAGCGTTTTTTTCCTTCTCAGGTCACTTCCTCCACCCGCACAAGGCCGCGCAACGCGAGGTGTTTCGGCAACTCCCTGTCGATCGAATCCTTCTGGAAACCGACGCCCCAGACATGGCGCCTCCCGCAGAATTCATCACCCATCCGCTGCCAGATGATCATCACCACCCGGCGAATCTCCCGGCAGTCGGCCATGCGCTCGCGGAAATCCTCGGCATGTCTCCTCGGGATCTCGCCGCTCTCACCCGCGCCAATACGCAACGCTGCTTCGGCTAACATTCTAACCTGTTCTAGCCCAAGGATGGCATGTACTATCAGACTCACCCTTGCGCCCCCGCCGTCCTTCATCTAAATTTTCCCCATGGATCTTGCCGCATTTCGTAAAGAATACTCCGACCGAGGATTGACCCGTGAAGAACTCCTCACCGATCCCGTCGCCCAATTTTCCGAGTGGTTTTCCCAAGCAACCGAGCTGGGCTTGCATGAGCCCAACGCGATGACCCTCGCGACGGTCGATGCATCTGGCATGCCCTACCAGCGGACGGTCTTGTTGAAATACTTCGATGGCGACGGCTTCGTTTTCTTCACGAACTACGCCAGTCGCAAGGCGAAGCAAATGGAACAAAACCCCAAGGTCAGCCTGCTCTTCCCTTGGATCACGCTCGAACGCCAGGTGATCATCCAAGGCAACGTCGAAAAAATCAGCACGGCGGAATCACTCAAATACTTCGCCTCTCGTCCCCGCGAATCGCAAATCGGTGCTTGGGTCTCTAACCAAAGCGAGGTGATCACCTCACGGAAATTTCTCATGCAAAAACTCGCCGAGATCCGCGAAAAATTCGCGCACGGCGAGATCCCGCTGCCTTCGTTCTGGGGCGGCTACCGCGTGGTCCCACAAATGATCGAGTTCTGGCAAGGTGGCCCCGCCCGCCTCCATGACCGCTTCCTCTACCGCCGCAACCCATCGACGTGGGAGATCGACCGCCTCTCACCCTGAGCGAAACTGCGCCAATGATTGACGACACGATTCATCAAGCGCACTCTATTCAAGTGAGTACCACGGTAAATTACAAAGTCGGCAACGAAAAACTGGTCAAGGTCCTCGAAGGCGCATCCACCCACTTGCGCACGCTCTTGGATCGCCAAGGCCGCCCCGACGGTTCATTGCGAATCGCCGTGGTCGGCGGCGGCTGCTCGGGCCTCCAGTACAAAATGGACCTCGTCGATGGCCCTCGCGACCGCGACATCCTCGTTTCTAGCAACTCGGTGAATGTGGTGATCGACCCAAAAAGCGCGCTGTTCGTCAGTGGCAGCGAACTCGATTACTCCGATGACCTGCAACAAGGCGGCTTCAAGGTGAGCAACCCCAATGCCGTGGTGACCTGCTCCTGCGGCGAAAGTTTCGCGGCATAAACAACAACCCACCGGTCAGGTTGGCCACACCCCGAAATTTTCGAAACCCATGCAATTTTCACGGATCGCGCTGACCGCTTGCCTCGTCGCTGGCCTCGGTGCATCCGTGGCTGCTCCCCCCGCGAAACCACCGGCCACTCCGCCGCCATCACTCGATGCACTGATCGGTGATCTCTCCGCAGATGCCTTCCAAACCCGCGAAGAAGCGACCCGAAAACTCTGGGCCATCGGCGAGCCGGCGTTACAAGCCTTGCGAAAATGCGCGATCGGCGAGGATCCCGAAAAAGCATTCCGCGCCCGCGATCTCATCCGCAAGATCGAGCTGTCGCTCACTCCCGACACCGACCCCGCGATTCTCTCCCTAATCGACCGCTACGAAAAAGCCGCCCCCAACGACAAAATCACGATCTTCGACCAGTTGCGCAAGCGGCGGGCGTGGCCGCAAATCCTTAACCTCTACGCCAGAGAAACGAGCGCCGAAATCCAAGCGCGACTCGAGCAATCGGTGAGCAACATTTCACTCATCGCCGCACGCGAGGCATTGATCGCTGATAATCCATCCGCCGCACGCAAACTTCTCGAAAGTGCCCCCACGACCGCCGCAGGACTCCTCACTCTAGCAGATTTTCATCATCACCAAGGATCGCTGGATGCAGAATTGAAACGCTCAACCGCCAGCGCATGGAAGCTCGCGCTCTACCGAGCCTCCGGTAATCTCACGGCCGCCAGGGCCGCCGCCCAGGACGCTGGCGAACTCAAAATCGAGGCAACCATGGCGTGCTTGCTGGGCGACCCAATCCCATGGCTTCAGTTAGAACCGGTCGGCAGCAATGCCTTGGAGGTCCGCCAAGCCTACGCGAACCTTGCCGTCACTCGCTGGCAGGGCAAATCGATCCGCCCTGACGATCTCACTCCGCTCACGCTACCCGCCGAATCCAAAAACCGCCCGGACTCAGACCACGCCATCCAAGCGCTCTTCCTCCTCGGGGCCATCACGACCGCAGAGGCCGCCTACACAAAAAAATCGGCAATCGAGGCATTCGCCTATTTTGAAGCTCTGGAACGCATCCCCGAAGCCCTCAACGCGCTCGGCATCGACCCCCAAAACCCGGACTTCAACCGCTGGGTGGAGAAACGCATCGGCCACCTTTCCAAGGGCGACGCCGAGGACGAGCACGATGTGTCAACCGCAGCCCCCGAGCTGGTCGCTCTCGCAAATTTCATGGAACACCGGGGCCTCAGCCAAGCCGCCATCGATGCCTTTCAAAAACCGCTCCTCTCCCTCGCAGCATCCGATCCTAAAGTTTTCAACGAATTCCTCGGCGATCTTTTCGGCGGCACGGAACGCGTGAACGGCGCCTCACCCGGCGCTCCCGAACTCGCGAAATCCATCGCCATCGCTTGGGCCGCCGATGACGCCGCCCGCTGGGAGGAAGTGCTCGACTGCGCCTTCGGAAGCGCCGACGAGATCCGTGGACTCTGGAAGGATCTCGCCACCATCGCTCCAGACGCCGACCGAACCGAAAAACTCGACGCCATGCTCGCACTGACCGGCATGGGGCCTGACCCGCTTCGCCTCCGAGAAAAGTGGCTGGCACGCATCTGGGAGGCGATCGCCCAAACCCCGCCGGAAGGTCGCAAACCTCTGTTAGAACGGCTGGCCATCCTCCTCAGCGTCAATGGCGACGTCACCAACAACCTGAAACTCTGGGAGCAAATCTCGAGCAGCAACCCATCCAAAGTTTACTGGCCCACCCACATCTTTGATCTGTCCGCCGCCGAGCGCTGGTCGGAGGCATCCGACTTTTTCATCCAACAAATCGCCCGAATCTCAGACTCCAAACAAGCCCCACAACTTTACCTCTACGCTTGTGCTGCCTCCAGCCTTCGCAAAGCCGGTCGCACCCGCGAGGCCACGAACTTGGACGCTCTCGTGAACAAACTCGCCCTCGGGCATGACGCCGCTCAAATCGCAAATGGCTACGCCTTCGGCCATGATTTCAAACGCGCCGCCGACTGGTGGCAAAAGGCCGCAATCCAAGCCGATCCCGACTCAGACGGATTCGCCATCATGCTGCAAGCGTACAGCGAAAATCTGTTAGAAAATGGCAGTTGGAAAGAAGCCGCCGCCGTCAACGAGGTGATTGCCCAAGAATCGACCGCCGCCGATTCCGTCAGCGCATTGCCGATCGCAAGCCTGCGCGTCCGCTTGCATGCCGACCTCGCCAGAGCTCTCGCCAACCTGAAATCCGACCGCGCCCGTTCGATCGAAATCCTTCAAAATTGCCACGATCTGCTGCCGAGCGACGGATCGCTTGCCGATTATTTTTTTCCCGCCCTCCGCCAAGCGGGCCTCACCAAGGAACACGACGCATGGTTCCAACAGTCATGGGACCAAATCACCTCGGTCATCCGCCGTTACCCGAAGTCGGAAAACACCTACAACACCGCCGCTTGGCTCGCATCCCGCGCTCGCCTTCACCTCGATGACGCCGCACAATTTCTCACCATCGCCCTCACGCTGAACCCAAACCAACCCGCTTACCTCGACACCATGGCCGAAGTCCAGTTCGCCCGCGGAAACCGCAAAGCCGCACTGGAATCATCCACCCAAGCCGTGAATTTCATGCCTCTCGACGGAATGATCCGCCGCCAACACGAGCGATTTCGCACCCTGCAGCCGCCGCGATAATCTTGACACCCACTCCAGATTAGTGCGGGATTCTCCGCCCATGGCCAAACTCTCGATTCGCGATCTCGATGTATCCTCCAAGGAAGTCCTCATGCGTGTGGATTTCAATGTCCCTCTCAAAGACGGCGTCATCACCGACGACACCCGCATCCAAGCGGCCGTCCCATCGATCAAACACTTGATTTCCGGCGGTGCCAAACTGGTGCTTTGCTCACACCTCGGTCGCCCAAAGGGTGGCCCCGAAGCGATTTTCTCGCTCGCACCCGCCGCCGCTCGCCTCGCCGAAATCCTCGGACAACCGGTGAAACTCGCTCCCGATTGCATCGGCACCGAAGTCGCAACACTCCGTTCCGCACTCGCCCCCGGCGAAGTCCTGATCCTGGAAAATACCCGCTTCTACCCCGCAGAAGAGGCCAATGAGGCAAATTTCGCCAAGGAACTCGCCGGCTCCGCCGAAATTTATGTGAACGACGCGTTCGGCACCGCTCATCGCGCTCACGCTTCCACCGAAGGCGTCACGCACTTCGTGAAGCAAAGCGCCATGGGACTCTTGATGGAGCGCGAACTCGAGTACCTCGACGGCAAACTCCGCAACCCAGCGCGGCCATTCTTGGTGATCATGGGCGGCGCGAAAGTCTCAGATAAAATCCAAGTCATCACCGCTCTCATGGAAAAGGCCGATGCCTTCCTCATCGGTGGCGCGATGGCCAACACGTTCCGCAAGGCTCAAGGCTACCACACCGGCAACAGCCGCGTGGAAGCCGACAAACTCGACCTCGCGCTCGAAATCCTCGCCACCGCGAAGGCCAAGGGCGTCCGCTTCCTTCTTCCCGCCGACACGCGCATCACCCAAGAATTCAAGGAAGGTGCCGAAACCCAAGTCACCGCCCCATACGAACAAGGCGGCTCGACCCCAGACAGTTGGGAAGGCATCGACATCGGCGACGTGGCCATCGAGGAGTTCACCAAGGAAGTCGCAACGGCCAAAACGATCATCTGGAATGGCCCGATGGGCGTCTTTGAAATCGAAAGCTTCGCCAAGGGCACGCGCGCCATCGCAGAAGCCATGGCAAAGAGCGATGCCGTGACGATCGTCGGTGGTGGCGACTCAGTCACCGCGGTGAATCAGTTCGGATTGGATGACCAAATGACATTCATCTCGACCGGCGGCGGTGCCTCATTGGAACTGCTCGAAGGAAAAGTCCTCCCCGGCGTCGCAGCCCTCACCGAAATCTAATTCCCCCACCGTCTCACCCCACTCGAATACCATGAATCGCAAACCGATCTTCGCCGCCAACTGGAAAATGAACAAAGGAGCTTCCGAAACGGAAGACTTCGTCAAAAGTTTCCTCTCGAAACTCCAAGGGCAGGATTTCCCCTGCGAAATCGTGATCGCACCACCGTTTGTCTCGCTGGCGAAGCTCGCCGACGTTCTCCACACGGCGACCGCTGGCCAAAACGCCCACGCCATCCAGATCGCTGCACAAAATTGCTCGCAGTTTGACTCAGGCGCCTACACCGGTGAAATCAGCGTGCTCATGCTCCGCGAGTTTTTCGTCCACTACGTGATCCTCGGCCACAGCGAACGCCGGTCGATCTTTGGTGAAACCGATGCCATCATCAACGCGAAGTTGAAAAAGGCCCGTGAGGCAAATCTGAAGCCCATCTTCTGCATCGGCGAAACGCTCGCCGAACGCGAAGCCGGCCATCTCGAAACCGTCCTCCGCACGCAAATCACCGCCGGCCTCGAAGACATCTCCGAAAAGGATCTCACCGAAACGGTCATCGCCTACGAACCCGTCTGGGCCATCGGCACCGGAGTGACCGCCAGCTCGCAACAAGCTCAAGACGCACACGCATTTGTTCGTTCGGTGATCGCTGAACTCTACGGCGCAGATGCCGCAGCACGCATCCGCATCCAATACGGCGGCAGCGTCAAGCCGGCCAACGCGGCTGAACTGATGGCCTGCCCGGACATCGATGGCGCTCTCATCGGCGGTGCCGCTCTCGAGCCACAAAGTTTCATGGAAATCGTCCGCAACGGCTGCACGCCTTCTGCGAAGTAATCCACGCGAGCCACCCCTTCACCCGCTTGTCCTCAAGCGGGCGGTCGAGGTGCTCAGCCGGATTCCTGCTCGGGACTCTAACCACCCACCGTCCATGGTCTGCCGCGCTCATCTCATCGCTCTCTCGCTACTGGCACTTGCCTCTCACAGCCGAGCAGACCATCTCGTGGTCACGGGCGGACCCACGCTCCGCAAGTGGGAGAACTTGCGCGTTCCCGATGACCAACATGACCGCTGGTGGGCGAATTTCATCCGAGCCTCAACCCTGCGCATCGATGAGATTCGCAAAACCCGCGGCCCAGACGCGCCAATCGTTTGGATGATCTATCAGCCAAGCTACCAGGCCCGTGGCCGTGAGGATCACAAGCCCTACACCCAGTGGATTTCCGAACTCGCAGCCAAACGCAAGGCGACCTTGGTCTGGTTCCAAAATTCCGGTGATTTCCTCCAATCTCTGAATTCACGACCTCGCAACTCGGTCGAGAGCTTCGATTTCTTCGGCCACTCGAACCGCTACGCGTTCATGTTTGACTACGGCAACGCGATCATGGCGGTCTCGACCACATGGCTCCACGAAAACGACCTTCGCAGAATCAAGTCATCCATTTTCACCCGCAATGCAGCCTGCAAAAGCTGGGGCTGCCACTCGGGCGAAAGCATGAGTGCCGCTTGGAAAAAAGCCACCGGCGTTCCGCTCGAAGGGGCCCGCGGTGCGACCTCTTACAGCCTCGTTGGCCAAGGTTTTCTACCAGTCGTCAGAGGATCCTGGACGCAATAAGCCATCACAGTGGCAGGGATTCCCGCTTTCTGCTTCCCTCAACTTGCCACTTGAGATTGCCAAATTTTTCCGTTTGCCAGCAGGGATGGGCGAGCCGTATCTTCTAACGCAGTGGATAAAGCGGTCAGGCGAGTTTCTCTAGCCGAACAAACGGCTTCGCATCTTCGCGAGATTCTCCAGTCCGGGCGCTGGGCAGAAAAACTTCCGGGGATCATTCCGCTTAGCAAGGAGCTGCGGGTCTCCCCGGCCACCGCTCGCTCGGCCCTTCGGCTGCTAGAGACCGAAGGATCCCTTTCTTCACGCGGACTCGGCCGCAGCCGGGCGCTTGCCAGCCAAAAAGCCACACCGGCCCGCCGCGCGCTCCGCGTCGGCATCCTCCTCCACGATGCACCCGCCCAACAAATTTCCCGTTATATTTTCGAGATACGCCACGAACTGGAAGTGGCAGGACATGAAGTCTTCTTCGCCCAGAAATCTCAAGTCGAACTCAATTTCAACGTACCTCGGATCGCCCGCTATGTCCGCGAGACCCCCGGCGATGCCTGGCTGGTTTCCGCAGGATCCAAGGAGGTTCTCACTTGGTTTTCCAAACAGCCGTACCCATTCATCGCGATGTTCGGTCGTGCACGAACCTTGCCGGTCGCATACGTCGGCCCCGACAAAGGCCCCGCATTCGTTGCGGCCATCGACCAACTCGTCAAACTCGGGCATCGCCGCATCGTGTTGATTTGCCGCAAACCCAGACGACTGCCCGAACCTGGCCGCGTGGAACGCATTTTCCTAACCGAACTCGCTGCCCATGGCGTCCCCGTGGGCGATTACAACCTACCGGACTGGGAAGAGACCCCCAAGGGCTTGCATTCCCTGATGGAGTCCCTCTTCCGCGTCACGCCGCCCACGGCATTGATCGTCGATGAAGCGCCCATCCTCGCTGCCATCCAACAATTTTTGGCCCAGCGAAAACTTCAAATCCCCGAGCACGTCTCGCTCATCGCCACCGATGGACATCCCAACTTCGACTGGTGCACCCCCCAAGTGGCCCATTTTCATTGGCAGCCAAATCTGGTCGCCCGCCGAGTGGTGAACTGGGCATCCGCAATTTCTCATGGCCGCAAGGATATCAAACAAACGGTCCTTCGCGCAGAGTTCATCCCAAGTGGAACGATCGGCCCGGCGAGAAGACCTTGATTTCACCAATCCAGCGGCCAGCAAGGCGCAAGATCTGCATTCACGACCGAAGAAACAGTTTTTTGTACGTTGACCACCCAATCGACCGTAACTTACCACAATCTATCGGAAATTTCGTTAATCCGTCACTATTTTCTAACATCTGAAATCGCAAAACCCATGGCACTTCCCATCATGAGCACAATC
>JAPJNB010000073.1 GCA_026461385.1 Akkermansiaceae bacterium | reverse complement strand
CTCGAAATCATTGCCGGGTTGAACGATCGGGCCGACGAGGGTTTGCTGAGGTTTTTGATTTTCGTACTGCAGCTTGATCCAATCGGGCGAGCGCGCGACATTAGAAATGCGCACTTCATCGATGTCGCCGATGAATTTGTAGTTGTCATACCAACCGCCGATCCAAAGGGCTGAGGTTTTTGGAATGTTCAGCTCGGGGTGAGTTGCGCCTTCAAGTTTTCCATTGATGTAGACACGCGAGTCCTTGTTTTGATAGGTGTGAACTACATGATACCAGTGTTTGACTTGCAGCGAGGTGTCGGCCTCCACATCGGCAAAGTAGCATTGGATCGCAATTCGTGGCGGACTGAGAAAATTCATCATCACCTTGCCGGGGCGTTGTTCTTTGCCCCATGCGACGATGGTGGTGTTAGGCTTTTCCGCTTGGAACCATGCCTCAGTGGTCATCGGTCCGGTGCCAGATGGATATTGGGTGATGTTTTCGCCTGCAGAAATGCCTTGGTTCCCAGCAAAGTGGCGTGCTTTTCCGACCATGCCAGCAATGCTCGTGGTGCCTTCGTCTTTCGAAGTCACCGTGCCCACCTCATCCTTCACGGGTTCGTTCATGTGCCAGACGCTGAGGTAGGAGTTAGAATGATTGAAGACGGCTTCACTATTTGATTCGCTCGACGCGTTAGGTTTACCCCAGTGCATTTTGATTTCCTGGCGGTCATTGCCTTTGAGGGTTGGAATGCGAATCCAGATGCTGGCTTTGCCTGTTGCTGGATCCCAGTCCTCAATTTGATAGGCCAAGGGTTTGCCGTCTTTTCCCGAAAATCGCAGGTCTTCGCCGTGGGGTTTTGCTTGGCTGAAATCGAACCCTTCCCGGCTGATGCGCAGAAGAGCGGGGAAATCGCGTTCGGAGGTCGATGGCGGCAAATTGGCACCGTCCGAGGTGGTGAGGAGCCAGACGGAGCCCGTGTGTTGCCAGCCTGCGAATTGCGCGGATGCAGTCTGTAAAAGGCCCGTGGCCAAGATGGCAACGCGGAGCAGTTCCTTTAATGGGTAGGTTTTCATGGTTAAATTCAGCGATCAGCCGTGACCAATACGGCCGCATGCGGGTTGGTATTTCATTAGAATTCAAGGCGGGGGTGGCTCAATCTGCTGGATTGACGGATCGGGTTGCATTCTTTTTCCTTGGGTCAGTTCAAAACCTCAATTCGCCACGATGATGACTTCATTTTTTTTCCGACGTTTCGGGTTGTTTGCAATCTTGGCATTTTTGGGGATGGTGGCGCCTTTGTTCGGGGGCGCGATGTTACTGCCAGTCCTCAACACGCCCATCGCCGATCGCAGTGGTTTAGCGAATTCTCCGCTGGTCGTCGATGTCGCGTCGGCGTTTAAGATGGAGCCAATTGATGATCAGATCGTGCGATTCAGTTCGTGGTTTAGGTCTGGAGGTGTACCACTTTCGCTCGACATGGCGATCTTCAGCAACCGTGCGCCGATCACTCGGCAGAATTTTCTCAAGTACGTCAGCGATGGTGATTTTGTGAATTCGTTCATTCATCGCAGCGTGCCAGGATTTGTGATCCAAGGTGGGGGATTCCGTCTTTCCAGTAGTGGCATTGAACCCGTCCCAACGGATCCAACGATTGCCAATGAATTTGGAATTTCTAACACACTTGGCACCATCGCGATGGCCAAGTTGGGATCAAGCCCGAATAGTGCGACGAGCCAGTGGTTTGTGAGCTTGGGGGGTAACTCGGATATCCTGGATCCACAGAATGGGGGCTTCACGGTATTTGGGCGCATGACGAAGGCCACTCTTTCCACTGCTCAGCTTTTTGGAAACCCCCAGTTTTTTCCGACATGGTCGTTCAATTCTCCCTTTGATGAATTACCGCTTTTTTATGGATACAACTCCCAAACGGACGATCCTCTCAATAATGTTATTTTATTCAATAGTGTCGCCCTAGCACCACTGCCAGCAGGGCAAGCTGGGAGCAATTCTACGATGAGCTATTCGGTTATATCGAACAGCGATTCTACCATTGCATCGACCAGCATGCAGTCGGATGGTCGTTTGCTCGTCACTCCCTCCGTTGGGAAAACGGGGACGATTTCCATCACCGTGCGGGCGACGGATAGCGTTGGGAATACGGTGGACGACACCTTAAGCGTTAATGTCAACCTGAGTGACACGTATTCGACTTGGGCATCCCGAAATTCGTTTGTGGGTGGTCAAAGTGGGATGACTCAAAATCCAGAAGGTGACGTCTGGAATAACTTACAAGAGTTTGCATTTCTCGGCGATCCAGCGACTTCTAACTCTCCAGCAAACGTGGTGTTCCAGGGGGTAACTGGAGTTACACAGAAATCCCTAACGATCACGTTTCCTGTTAGGAAATTCACTCAAGGTCTTAGCTATGCTGTTGAGGCGAGTGATGCGCTGTCGGGATCATGGACAGAGATTTGGAAGAGCGCCGATGGGTTTGCGAGTTCGAGGGTGGTTTCCGCAGTGGAACAGGCTGACCGGACGATTCTCACGGTGAAAGATCTCGTCTTCATGAGTGGCCAGGCCAAGCGGTTCATGCGTGTCAAAGTCGCACAGAATTAGGGGTGCGTTCTGGATCTGCATTCGGCCATGCGGGGCACGCCGAGGGATTCAGAGATGGCCTGAAGTTCCAGAAATGGCGGAGTGATCGTGATCGCTCAAGTGCAGCGCGCCGCATGACGGTGATGCTCAAAAGAAAATGGACGCGTTCTTGGAGCGCCTCCGTGCGAGGTGTTGGACTGCGGTTTCGGTTGGTGGCTAACGGGTCGATTTTCACCCGCTGAGGAGCGGTTCGGTTTCGTCGGTTAGGCTGGGTCGCCATTTTCCACCTAACCCGGGACGCAATATCCGCGTCAGTAGCAGCGTCCAATGTTGGTCCACGCTCCATCGCTCCATGGGGGTGCTGTCCCCTCGCTGGCCATGGTCGAGAATTTCGTTTGCACGAGACTCACCGAGGATTTTGGGGGCCCTTTTGTTCGGCGCTCTCTCGAGAGCAACAGCGAAAAAAACCGCCGGAATCTTAGCGAGAAATGACGGATTGATACCAAAAAATGTCCGAAGTATCCAAGACAACTCTGCGGGAACTGTTCATGGTACCCGGTCTCTTTGGAATCGCCATTTCTCATCCCGTTCGTAAACCCTGCGGGATTCTGGCCATTTCACAGGAAATTTAACGAACCCTAGAAGGATGCTGTATTACGACTCTCGAAGCCATCCCGCATCCACTTTCCCATGAAAATAGATTCAGCAGTTATTGCAGCTTTGTGGTTGGCATTGCCGTCCGCACTGAGTGCCACGCCGCCGCCGCAGGCTCCGCCCCGGCCTAACATCCTGTTCCTGCTGGGCGATGACTGGGCGTGGCCGCACGCTTCGTGTCTTGGCACGCCGGGGATCAAGACGCCCACCTTTGACCGCTTGGCACGCGAGGGTGTGCTGTTTCGCAATGCCCACGCCGCTGCTCCGTCGTGCTCGCCGTCACGTGCGGCCATGCTCACCGGCCAGTGGCCATGGAGGCTCGGTCCCGCGGCCAACCTCCATGGTTTCATTCCGGCCACTTACCCGGTCTATCCGGATTTGCTGGAACAGGCGGGCTATTGGGTCGGCTTCTGCGGCAAAGGGTATAGTCCAGGCACTGACCAAGGCCGCCAGCACAACGCCGCTGGCCCGGAATTCAAGGGCTTTAAGGAGTTTCTGGGCGCCCGGCCCGCGACCCAGCCTTTTTGTTGCTGGCTTGGCAGCTTTTTCCCGCATCGGCCATATCCGCGCGGCAGCGGCGTGCAGGGTGGTATCGATCCAGCCACGGTTGTGGTCCCGCCCTATCTGGTGGACAGCGCTGCGGTCCGCAGCGACATCTGCGACTATATTTTCGCGTTGGAAGCGTTCGACCGCCAAGCGGCCGAGGCCATCGCCGTGCTGGAAAATTCCGGCGAGCTCGACAACACGCTCATCGTGATAGGCGGCGACAACGGTTGGCCGTTCCCGCGGGCCAAGGCCACCTGTTATGACAGCGGCACTCACCAACCGCTCGCCGTGCGCTGGGGAAGTCGCATCAAGCCCGGGCGCGTCGTCGATGATTTTGTTAGCCTCGCCGACTTGGCCCCGACCTTTCTCGAGGCTGCTGGGCTCACGCCGCCGGCGGCCATGAGCGCGCGGAGTTTTCTCAATGTCTTGTTAGCCGAGGGGTCCGGTCAGGTCGATCCCACCCGCGACCACGTCCTCACCTTCATGGAGCGCCACTTCATCAAAGCCCGCATCGATGGCGGTCAGCCCGAAGTTGGCTATCCGATGCGCACGCTGCTTACCCACGAGTTCCATTACATCCTCAATTTTAAGCCGCAGCGCTGGCCAGCGGGCGATCCGCCTAGGGGTGCACCACCCGACTTCGAGCTCTACGCCAAAAGGACCAACGCAGGCTATGCCGATGTGGACGCCGGGCCGGCCAAGGCGTGGATTCTAACACATGCCGACGATCCGGCCTTTGCACGCATCTTCGAAAAGCGTCCCGCACGTGAGCTATTTGATCTGCGCGTGGACCCCTTCGAGCTGCACAACGTCGCCGACGATTCAGCCTATGCCGCCACCCTCAAGGAGTTGGATGCCCGGCTGATGGCCGAGTTGAAGTCCAGCGGCGATCCGCGCTTGACGGGCGAGGAGTTGGATCGCTACCCAACTGTCGACACCGAACCCGCATCCCCTGACAGGACTACGATTCCTCACTAGCATTTCCATGTTAAACTCCAGACGCATTTTGTTCGAGACCGGCCTCGCCACAGTCCAAGGCGCGTCTTGCCTGGCTGCGGCACCTCGTCGCCACAGGGGCCTCAGAGAGGAATGACGGATGGATTTCAAAAAAGTCCAAAGTGTCCAAGACATCTCTCTGAAAATTGTCTAACTTGGAAGCAGTCAACGCAATCGCCCTCTCTCATTCTGCTAGCCCGCCTTTCGGGTTTCTATCATTCTAACAGAAAATTTAACTTTCCCATCGAGCTACCATCATCATGCACACCCCATCCCGTCGGCACTTTCTCCATTCCACCGTCGTTGTCGCCCTCACGGTCATCGCCGCGATGCTCTCACAAGCACCGGCCGCCGAACCGAAGCGACCGAACATTGTCTTCATTTTCTCGGACGATCACGCCTACCAGGCGATTAGTGCCTACGGCGAATCTCGGAAGCTGATCGACACACCGAACCTCGACCGCATTGCGAATGAAGGCGTGCGCTTCAATCGCTGCGTGGTGCCTAACTCCATTTGTGGCCCAAGCCGTGCGACCGTGCTGACTGGGAAGTACAATCACATCAACGGATTCGTAAATAACACGAACTTTAAGTTTGATGGATCACAGATGACCTTTCCGAAGCTGATGCAAGCCGCGGGTTACCAGACCGCGATGATTGGAAAATGGCATCTAATCAACGATCCGACCGGATTTGATTTCTGGCAGATCCTTCCGGATCAGGGGCAGTACTACAATCCACCGATGATTCGCAACGGCGAGCGCATCACGATTGGTGGTTACGTGACCGATATCATCACCGACGTCTCGCTCGATTGGTTAAAGAAGCGCGACAAGACGAAGCCATTCGTCCTCATGTGCCAGCACAAGGCACCGCATCGCGAATGGGAACCGGCCCTGCGCCACCTCGATTTCGATCACGATCGAAAATATGTGGAGCCTGCGACGCTTTTTGATGACTACAACGGCCGCGGTATCGCCGAGCACGATCAGGATATGACACTCGAAAAAACGATGACGCCAAAGGATACCAAGCTCGTCCCACCGCCACAACTCACAGCGGAGCAGCGCAAGGAATGGGATGCCTATTACGAGCCGCGCAATGAAGCGTTCAAGAAGGCGAACTTGTCAGGCAAGGAATTAGTCTCATGGCGCTATCAACGTTATATGCATGACTACCTCGCGTGCATCAAGGCGGTCGATGAGAGCGTGGGTCGCGTGCTCAAGTATCTGGACGACGAAGGGCTCGCGGAGAATACATTGGTCGTTTATTCGGCGGACCAGGGTTTCTACCTTGGTGAGCATGGGTGGTTCGATAAGCGTTGGATCTTCGAGGAGTCGCTGCGCACGCCGCTGCTGATTCGCTGGCCGGGCGTGGCCAAGCCGGGCTTGGTGAGCAATGACATCGTCTCAAATCTCGACTTCGCCGAGACCTTCCTCGATGTCGCGGGAATGCCGGTGCCTGCTGAGATGCAGGGCCGCAGCTTTGTGCCGATTTTGAAAGGCACGACGCCAGCCGATTGGCGGAAGAGCTTCTACTACGAGTATTATGAATACCCCACGCCGCATCACGTTCGTCCGCACTACGGCGTCGTGACCGATCGCTACAAGCTCATCCATTTCAACGCGACGAAGGATGCGTACTGGGAACTCTTCGATCTCAAGAAAGACCCGCAGGAACTCCGCAGTGTCTATGGCTTCACGGAATACGCCGACACGCAGAAGCAACTCGAAATGGAGCTGCAACGTCTGCGCGTTGAGCTGAAGGTCCCGGAGAAAACCCCGCCGAGTTGGTTCGGCACCAAGCCTTTCGACGACTGAAAGCCGGCCACCCGCTATTAGGGTTGACTCTCCCTTTGCAACTCATCATTGCTATGGGGTAATTCACGCTTTTTTCCCTCTCAATCACGTTTTTCCCCCTCTCGATCATGTTTCTAACCGGGTTCAGCATGCGAAAATTTTTATCATTTCCTCTCTCCTGTGCGCTGGTGGTGTTTGCCCTCGCCGGTTGTCAGCGCCCACCATCGCGCAGCACGGTGAAGGCGGCGGAGTCGTTGAACTTGCCGGAAAACATCTCCTTCAACACCCACATCCAGCCCATCCTTTCGGAAAAGTGCTACCATTGCCACGGCCCTGACTCCGGCACCCGTGAACCGAAGAAGGAACCCCTGCGGCTGGATCGGGAAAAGCAAATCTTCACCCCGCGCGAGGATGGTCAACCGGTCATCGTGAAAGGGGACCCGGCAAAATCACCTCTGATGAAGCGGATCCACTCAGGAGACCCCGACGAGGTGATGCCGCCACCTGAGACGCACAAGGAGCTCACGCCGACCGAGACCGCCTTGATCGAGCGCTGGATCGAGCAGGGTGCGGTCTATGAGGACCACTGGGCCTTCATCGCGCCGAAACGCCCGCCGGTTCCGACCGTCTCCGAAGAGGTGGTGTCCGGAAAAAATCCGGTCGACGCCTTCGTCGCCGCCAAGCTCGTGGAGCATCGTCTATCACTATCGCCACCCGAAGATCCTCGTGCATTGGTGCGCCGGTTGTCGCTCGACACCACCGGCCTGCTGCCTGATCCCGCCGAGGTCGACGCATATGCAGCGAAGCCTTCCGATGCCGCCTACGAAGCCCTCGTCGATAAATTTCTAACAGCACCCACTGCCGCCGAGCATCGCGCTCGCTACTGGCTCGATTACGCCCGCTATTCCGACACTCACGGCTTGCACTTCGACAACTACCGCTCGATCTGGCCTTACCGCGACTACGTCATCCGCGCGTTTGGTGAGAATAAGCCATTCGATCAATTTGTCCGCGAGCAGCTCGCAGGGGATCTGTTGCCGAAGAGCACGGTCGATCAGATTGTCGCCACCGGCTACATCCGGTGCGCGGTGACCACGAACGAGGGAGGCACCATCCGCGAGGAGATTGAGACGAATCTGTCGCGCGATCGGGTGGAGGCCTTCGGCGCGGATTTTCTCGGTCTGACGGTTGGGTGCGCCACTTGCCACGACCACAAATTTGACCCGACTTTGCAAAAGGACTTTTATTCGCTGAATGCCTTTTTCAACAACATCGATGGCAAGGCGTGGGACGAAAATATTCAAAATCCGTGGCCGGTTCTGAATCTGCCAAAGCCGGACAAGCGTCCAGCCTTCGACGCCGCAGTGGCGAAACGCTCCGCGGCGATGACAGCCTACGAGGTTCTTCGTAGTTCCGCTGCGGATCGTTTCAAAGCATGGTTGGCGAGGGGAAACAAGCCGCAGCCGGTGGCGGCGGATGCGTTGGAGGTGCGCCTGAAACTCAACGAGGGCAGGGGCGAGGTGGTTTCGAACTCCGCGCCGAAGGCCCGCACTGCGAGTTACACGGCCGATACCAACCCATTAGCTTGGGGTGAGGATAGCTGGCTTTGGCCTTCGGTGCGGCTGGACATGAGCACGCGTCTCGCACTGCCGGATGAGGGCGACTTTGAGGCGGATCAGCCGTTTTCTGCCGCAACTTGGACGATGCTGCGCCTTGCACCGGCCAACGCGCAAACCGGTGACGGCGCGCTGCTATCGCGCATGGGCGACCAGGGCCGCAATGGCAATCGTGGCTGGGATCTTTTTGTCGAAAAAAACAAGCTGATCGTCCACATCGTCAACCACTGGCCGGAGAACGCCATCCGCGTGGAGACCTCGGACATTCCCCGTGGCCAATGGATTCATGCCGGATTCAGTTACGATGGCTCCGGCAAGGCGGCCGGTGTTCGGATCTACCTCGACGGCAAACCGATGCCGCTGACCGTCGCGAAAGATTCTCTTCAGCCCGGCCAAACGATTCGCACGGACGCGCCGTTGCAGCTTGGTCGGCGTGAAAATGCCAGCCCACTGCGGCAGTCGCGCTATCAGGATCTCCGCGTCTATCATCGCGCCTTGTCGAAGGAGGAGTTCGCCCGTCTGCCGTTCGAGGACCCGACCTCTGAGATCGTCGCGGCGGCCCCCGATCCCGCCACATGGTCTCCGGATCAGCGCTTCGTGGGGCTGGACCGTTTTTTCCTCGGTCGCATGGACCCGGAAGCCGCCAAGCTGACCGAGGCGGTGGGGTCCGCCAATGCTGAAATCAGGACGCTGGGTACGGACGGCACGCCGACCTTGATCGCCGCTGAGAAAGCCACTCCCGCGTCTGCCTCGATCCTCACCCGCGGCAACTATGCGTCCCGCAAAGAGCGCGTCTTCCCAGCCCCTCCCTCGTTCCTTCCTCCGCTTCCTGCGACGCTTCCGGTAAGCCGCCTCGGGCTCGCGGAGTGGCTATTCCTGCCGGAGAATCCATTGTTCTCGCGGGTCACGGTCAACCGCGCCTGGCAGGAGATCTTCGGCACTGGCCTCGTGGAAACCTCCGACGACTTCGGCATCATGGGGTCGCGCCCGTCCCATCCGGAGCTGCTCGACTGGCTGGCAGTCGAGTTCCGAGAATCAAAGTGGAACCTGCGTGACCTCTACAAGCTGCTGCTCACCTCCCAAGCCTACCGACAGTCCCAGCAGATCACGCCGGAAAAGTTGGCGGTTGACCCATCGAACCGACTGCTCTCGCGCGGTCCGCGTTTCCGCATGGATGCCGAGGTGCTGCGTGATTCGGCGCTGCAGGCCTCCAGCCTTCTCAATCCCCAGGTCGGTGGTCCGTCGGTAAAATCATACCAGACCCCAGGGATCTGGGAGGCCGTTTCCATGCCCGAGTCTAACACGCTGCATTACCAGCAGGACAAAGGCCCGGCGCTTTACCGGCGCTCGATGTATTCGTTCTGGAAACGCTTCGCCCCTCCGCCGTCGCTGGAGACCTTCGACGCCCAAGCACGTGAGTCCGTCTGCATTCGCCGCGCTCGGACCAACACGCCGCTTCAAGCCCTCGTAACCATGAACGATCCGCAGTTCTTCGAGGCCGCACGCAAGCTTGCAGAGCGGGCGGTCAAGTCCGGCTCCGATCCTTCCGCCCGGCTGGATTTTATGGCGCGACTGTTGATTTCCCGACCACTCGACGCGAAGGAAAAGGCACCCCTAACCAAAGCGCTCACCCGCTTCTCCGACTACTACAATGCCCACCCGCAGGACGCCAAGGACCTGCTCACGAACGGCGAAAGCCCAGCCGATGCCACACTCGACCCAGTGGAGCTCGCCACCTGGTCGGTCACCGCAAACCAACTCCTCAACCTCGACGAATTCCTCGTCAAATAACCACCATGCACCCCTGTTCCGATCATTCTGGCGAAGGCCCGTCCGTGCTCGACCTATCAATCCCACCGTCGCTCAAGGCCGAGTGGATTTCACTGGCCTCGCGGCGGCAGTTCCTGACCCGCGCCGGGAAATCTCTTGCCTGGGCGAGCCTTGCCTCACTGATGGGCGGCAACCGTCTATCCGGATTGACCGCGCCCGGGCAGGGCGGATTTGTGCCGAACTTCGCACCGAAGGCGAAGCGGGCGATCTACCTGTTCATGGCGGGCGCTCCGTCGCAGTTCGAGACATGGGATTACAAGCCCGCACTCGCATCACGCTTCAATCAGGATCTGCCAGAGTCGGTGCGTGGCGGCCAGGTGCTGACTGGCATGACCTCCTCGCAAGCTCGACTGCCAATCGCGCCGAGCATGTTCAAATTCCAGCAGCACGGAAAGGCCGGTCACTGGGTGTCCGAGCTGTTTCCGGAAATCGCGAAGGTCTCCGATGAACTCGCGATCATCCGCTCGCTGCACACCGATGCGATCAATCACGAACCAGCGATCCTGTTGATGAACTCCGGCAACATGATCCCGGGCAAGCCGTCGATCGGGTCGTGGATTTCTTACGGGCTCGGGTCGATGAATGACGACCTGCCGCCCTTCGTGGTGCTAACGTCGAAGCTGCCCCTGTCCTCTAACATCCAAGCGCTGTCGTCACGCCTGTGGTCGTCGGGCTTTCTCTCCCCCGAGCACGCGGGGGTGGCCCTGCGTTCCGGTGGCGACCCCGTGATCCATCTTTCGAATCCCAAGGGCATGCCGCGTGACATCCGCCGTGAGATGATCGAGGGGGTGAACCAACTCAACCAGCAGATCCACGACCGCATCGGCGACCCGGAAACCAACGCCCGCATCGCGCAGTATGAAATGGCTTTCCGCATGCAGGTTTCGGTGCCCGAGTTGACCGATCTTTCCAATGAGCCCCAGTCGATCTGGGACATGTATGGCCCGAAGGCGAAGGAGCCCGGAACATACGCCTACAACTGCCTGATGGCTCGCCGCATGGCTGAGCGCGGCGTGCGTTTCACCCAGATTTTCCATCGCGGCTGGGACACCCACAGTGATCTGCCGAACCGCATGAAGATCCTCTGCGAAGACATCGACCGTCCAACAGCTGCCTTGCTCGCAGACCTGAAACAACGCGGCATGCTTGATGATACGCTCGTCGTCTGGGGCGGGGAGTTTGGTCGCACCGCTTATTCACAGGGCGCTCTAACCGACAAGACCTACGGCCGTGACCACCATCCGCGTTGCTTTTCGATGTGGATGGCCGGTGGTGGAGTGAAGCCTGGCGTGTCGCATGGTGAGACCGACGATTTCTCGTATAACATCATCAAGGATCCGGTGCATGTCCGCGACTTGAACGGAACGATTTTAAAACTGTTAGGACTCGATCATGAGCGGCTTACCTTCAAGTTCCAGGGGCTCGACCAGCGGCTCACCGGAGTCGAACCGGCCAAGATCATCACGCAGGTTCTGGCATGAAGCGCCCAGTTCTCTCGCCGTGACAAAAGAAGCGTTGCCGGAGAAATACCTCCTCAAACGCACGCAAAACAACGGCAAGCTGACCGACACCCAAGCATCAGCAACGTTGGCTCACCCGCGATGCAAAGCTGCACCATCGATGTGACTCAACCTCAGCAAGACGCGTGGGAGGAGCGAGTGTCGGCGTAACGACTCAGTCCCTCCGGTGTCATTTTTCATTGGCGCAATACGGGACGTCACGGTTGGCTTCCCAAGTGTGGATGACAGTGTGGATGGGGCCGGTGACTTTTTCGAAGAGGTTCCTGTTGGGGAGGTGGGTGGTGCCGCCGTGGGCAAGAGGCAAGGAAACCCCCATCCTTGAACGAAATTCCCCGTGGCTGCAAAGCGGCCTTCAGTTTGTCCAGGAAATTGAATTGCTTGTCCGACAGTGCTGAAAACTCCAAAGGGCCACCTTCGCGGGAGAGCGTGCCCCCGTTGGGCGCGGTGATGAAAACCTTCTCGCCGGGTCTCAGTTGATTGAGAGTGATGCCG
>JAPJNB010000072.1 GCA_026461385.1 Akkermansiaceae bacterium | reverse complement strand
TCCCTAGCTCGGACGATGGGGCAGGGAAGCCCGGAGCGCCGGGCGCGGAGCCTCAGCACTAGAGCAGAATAGCCCGGTCGACCGGGCTGGATGGCGCGGCCGCCCGAACCACACGCCCCACACCGGATCTCGCAACGCGGCGGCGGAGCGTTCCAACGTGGCACGGCCTCCCCACCTGACCTGTATATTCATGAAACCTCCGCCATTACTGGGTTTGGTTTTGACATGAATTTTGCAAAATCATTGGATTCCACACGTCAGTTATCTGACGCCCTCCACTTCCCCTTGTCCCAGCCGCCAAGCCGGTTCGTTCCATATGCCATGCATCCTCCCGCAAACTACCTCCATCGCTCAGAATTCCTCCAAATGAGTCGAATTCATTTTCTCTCGGTACCCCCTCGATTTCAACTGACCACTTCTTTCGTGGCCACAGAGGCAGTGCTCATGACCGGAATTTCCAAGAGTGCACCTTCCAGGGCTGCCTTTGTCCTGAAACAACCGCGCGCGACTGTTCTAGGTAAAATGCCGCGCGCGACTCAATAAGACTGTTCGGCAAAAAAATTATGAAATCCGGCACAAAAACAGTATTAGCATCGACAAGTTTTATTGTAGCCAAGGGCCATGTTGGTTCTTGGGATGTTCCATTGAATACCGATAAAATCCAAGTCGAGGTTTCAGTAAATTGGGATCCGCCTGAAAGCGAAAAAAATACTATTAAGTGGAACTTTATTGGCCAAGATTTAAAACTTGTGGTTTATATTAATGGCCCGATTCATGCCGTTTTAGCTTCGACATCCGAGTCGTGTTATTTCGCTGAAGCTAATGATAATAAAATTTGCTTCGTTATGATATACGGAGGAACTTCCACTTATTGCGGCGTTCATTTGCAGGTTGAAATCGGGGAATAATTTTATGGCATTAACAATTATTAAGAGCGCCAGTTCCTCATCGGGTAGCGCTAAAGCAGATGTTGAGAAGGTTGCCGTAGAATCTGGGGCCAAAATCAAAATTGCGATTGCGAAGTATACGTGTATTCCAGTCAGTATTTTATGTTGTGGGATGATCGTTGCTGTTTATATTGATAAAACTATGGCCGATAAATATATGATAGCTGTTTCTTCGTTGGTTTCAGCTGCATTTGGTCTTTGGGGTGGCTTGGCATTAGGCAAAAAATCGGAATGAAAACCACTGAGCCGAACCAGGCGCTACAGCGAACGAACATGCTTGTCACGGAGTGTGCTCCGAGCAGCACACTCCGCGCCAAGCACGTTCGTCGCTGAGCTTTAACGTCCGGAGAAATGAGAAAAGCCAACGTGCTACTTCAGTAGGCTCCAAATCGGTTGCGGCCAAATTCCGCAGACGAGCACGGCGATGGTGAGAACGCCGATGCACACCTTGCTGATGGGTGGGAGAATCAAGGATGGGGTGTTGTTGGAATCCCTCCACCACATGGCGCGGATGACATTGAAGTAGTAATAAAATCCGGCAGCCGCAGAGATGAATGCCACGACGATGCCGGGCCAGAGATTGGCATCAAGGGCGAGTGAGAACACCATGAACTTGCCGATGAATCCGGCGGTGAGCGGGACGCCAGCGAGGGCTGCGAGCAGCACCGTGAGGGCGAGGGCGAGGGTTGGGTTGGATTTTCCAAGGCCATTGAAGTCATGGATGGTTTCGCCATCGCGCTGGATGCGGACTTGTGCGAGCACGAAGAAGACCCCGAGGGTCATCAGCAGGTAGGTGGCGAGGTAGAACGATACCACTTTGATCGAGCCTTCCGAGACAGCGGTCTCGGGCTTCCAAGCGGCGAGGGCGAGGAGCAGGAACCCCGCATGGGCGATGGATGAATAGGCGAGGAGGCGTTTGAAATTGGTTTGTGGAATTGCGGCGAGGTTGCCGAAGAGGAGAGTCGCGCAGGCGAGGATGAGCAGCAGCGTGAGGATCGGGCCGCGGGTGACTTCGCTGGCGAGAAACGGTTCGAGGAAGCGGATGGTGAGGATGAATCCGGCAGCCTTGGAACCGACCGAGAGGAATGCGGTCGTGGGGGTGGGGGCACCTTGGTAGACATCGGGGATCCAGACTTGCATGGGTACTGCGCCGATCTTGAAGCAGAGGCCGATCATCACAAAGGCGATGCCGAAGAGGAGCGGGGTGGTGTTGGTGAGGTGCGGGAGGCAATTTGCGATCTCGGCGAGTCTCATCGTGCCGGTGGCCCCGTAGATCCATGCGATTCCGTAAACCAGGAAGCCCGTGCTGAGGGCGCCGAGGATGAGATATTTCACGCCCGCTTCGAGTGAACCGACGTTGCGGCGCATGTAAGCGACGAGGATGTAGAACGTGACCGTGACCAACTCGAGTGCGACGAAGGCTCCGGCGAGGTCCTTTGCCGATGCGAGCCACATCATGCCAGCGCATGCGAAAAGTGGCAGCGCGTAGAATTCTCCGGTGCCGGCTTCCGAGTCCGGAGTATCCGTGAAACGCGCAAGAATGCTGCGGAAATCGATGGCGAGCAGAATCACGAAGAGCGTGGTGACGAGCGCGAAAATTTTGTAGAACCGAGCGAGGCTGTCGAACTGATAGAAATTCCAAAGCGGCCAACTGGCCCATGCGGCTGTGGGTTTCGCTTCTGGTCCGATGGCAGTGACCGTTAGTCCAAGGATCGCCACGAGGCCAACGGCGGCAGCGATGCCAACCCAGGATTTGCCTTTGCATGAGCAGAAAGTCTCGGCCATGAGCAGGATGATGCCGAGGGTGACGGTGAGCGCTTCGAGGTAGTAGGCGGGCATGGGAAAATGGTGCGGGTGATCCGTGAGCAATGAGCCGGAGAGTTCTATTTCAGAAGATGGAGGAGCAGGTTGGGGTAGAGGCCGACGGCAAACAGCGTGATGATCAGGAGCGTCGCAGGGATGCGGTCGGCTAGGGTCAGGTCATTGGCGTTTTCCGTCGCGGCCACCGAGGGGCCTTGGAAGGTCTTGCGATAGGCGCGAAGCATGTAGACGGCAGAGATCACCACGCCCCAGATCGAGAGGATGCAGGTGATTTGCACGGGGCCGAGGCCAGAGGTGCCGTTGTAGCTCTTGAACGCCGAGAGGAAAACGAGGATTTCGCCCGAAAAATTGGCGAGGCCGGGGAGACCGATCGATGCCATCGCGGCGATGCCAAAGAGGAAGGCGAGGCCGGGGGCTGACTTCGCGAGGCCACCGAGTTCTTGGAGGTCGAGCGTGCCGGTCGAGCGTTCGATGCGATCGGCGAGGCCGAAGAGCAGAGCGATGGAGATGCCGTGGGCGAACATCAGCACCACGGCGGCCGATTGGGCGAGTGGGTTTGCCGGGAAGGCGATGAGCGCTGCGATGGCGAGGAAAATGTAGCCCATGTGCATCACCGACGAATTTCCTAACATCGAGTCGAGGCGTTTTTGGGAAATGGTGACCCAGCCGACCCAGAGGATATTGCCGAGGAGGAGGACGAGGAGAGGGGTGAGCCAGAAATGAAGGCCCTCAGGCACCAGCGGGATGGCGAGGCGGAGCAGGCCGTAGAGGCCAAATTTTTTCAGCACGCCCGCGTGGAGCATCGCGACGGGTGCGGGTGCGCTTGCATAGGCCGGAGCGGCCCACGAGTGGAACGGGAAGAGTGAAACCAGCGTGCCAAAGCCGACGAGCAGCAGCGCGGCGATGCCCTTCTGTGAGGCAGGGTCGACTTGGTGGGCGGCCTTGACCATGAGAGCCATGTCGTAGGTGCCGGTGAGGTTGGCCAGCCAAACCAAGCCAGCCAATAGCACCATCGATCCGAGGCCGAGGTAGATCGTGATCTTCCATGCCGCTTCCCGGCGGTCGCCACGGCCGAGCATTCCGATCATCAGGAAGGTTGGGATCAGCGCGAGCTCGTGGAACGCAAAGAAGAAGAACAAGTCGGTGGCGGCGAAAGCACCGAGGGCACCTGCCGAGATCAGCAGCGAGGAGCCGAAATACAGCTTTTCCTTACCTTCTGGGGCCTTGCCGGAGAGGACCGCGGCGAGTGTGACGATCACCGAAAGGAGGATCATCACGGCGCTCATCCCGTCGGCGAAGCCGAAGGCGAGGTGGAGCGATGGCTTCGCGAGGACGGGAAGCGAAAATGCCCAGCAACCGCACTGCCAGGTGATGGCCGCGTAAAGCCCGAGGGCGAGGTTGATGGTGGAGGCAGCGATCGCGGTGAGGCGTGCGGGTGCACCGAAGAGGATCGCGATGAAGGCGGCGATCGGTAGCGTGACAAGGAGAGCGAGCATGTGAGGAAAGTGGCGGGTTCTCAGTTAGAAATTTTAGCGGCCGAACACGATGAAATACACGACGATGAGCACGCCAACGCCGAAGACAAAGGCGTAGCCCTGGAGGCTTCCGGACTGGACCAGGCGGAAACGGTTGCCAAGGGATTCGGCGGAACGGCTGAGGCCGTTGACGATGAGTCCATTGATGACCCACTCGTCGAAGAACGCGATGATGGACGCGAAGGTGTCCTGGAAGTAGCGGACGATGAAATTGTCGTAGAAGCCATCGATGTAAAAGCGGTTCTGAAGGAGTGGGATGGAGATCGGATCCTTTTCCTTGCCCGCGTATACCACGAAGCCTGTTAGAACCCCGATTGCGAGAGCACCGACTGAAACATAAGTGACGAATCCGAGGTGAACGAGATGCTCGGGTTGCAGGTAGGCGGGTGCAAACTTGCTGGCGACAAAGGGAAACCCTGCGATCACTCCAAGCACCGCGAGGATCACCAGTGGCCCGAGCATGAGCGGCCCGACCTCGTGGGCGTGTGAGGCATTTTCAGAGCGATTTTTCCCGAGGAAGGCGACCACGTAGAGACGCGTCATGTAGAAGGGCGTGAGCACCGCGACCACCGCGGCGATCCAGAAAAGGATGGGCTCCTTCTCATGAGCGGCTTCGAGAATCTGTTCTTTCGAGAAAAATCCTGAGGTGTAGGGCACCGCGATCAGAGCGGCGAATCCGATGAGGAATGTGAACCCAGTGATCGGCATTTTTTTCAGCAATCCGCCCATTTTCCAGATGTCTTGCTCGTGATGGCACGCATAGATCACCGCGCCGGAACCGAGGAAGAGAAGTGCCTTGAACCATGCGTGGGTGAAGAGGTGGAACATCCCAGCCTCGCCGTGGACGAGTCCGAC
The DNA here is from genome assembly GCA_026461385.1 of Akkermansiaceae bacterium. Classification (GTDB taxonomy): domain Bacteria; phylum Verrucomicrobiota; class Verrucomicrobiia; order Verrucomicrobiales; family Akkermansiaceae; genus Luteolibacter. The sequence continues at coordinate 2,976 of JAPJNB010000072.1, read as the reverse complement.
TGCCATGACCATGTAGCCGAGTTGTGAGAGGGTTGAGTAGGCGAGTACCCGCTTGATGTCGTCCTGTTGGGTGGCCATCAGCGCGGCAACAAGAGCGGTGATCCCGCCAGTCCACGCGATCAGCGCGCTGGCTTGAAGGCCCTCAAACGCGTCGAAGCCGAGGGTGAATTGCAGACGGAAAAGCATGTAAACTCCGGCGGCGACCATCGTCGCTGCGTGAATCAGCGCAGACACCGGCGTCGGGCCTTCCATGGCATCTGGCAACCAGACGTGGAGCGGGAGTTGGGCAGATTTCCCGACGGCTCCGCAGAAGATGCAGAGCACTGCGGTGGACAGTACGCTGGAAAAGATCGCTGGATTCGCCGCTTGGAATGCTGCGAGGCCGGACTTCATTTGATCGAAGCCCAAGTGGCCGGTGATGCCCCACAGCATGAGGATTCCGACCATGAAGCCGAAGTCACCGATGCGGTTGCAAAGGAACGCCTTTTTCGCGGCATCGGCGGCGGAGTCTTTTTGGTACCAGTGGCCGATCAGCAAGAATGCGCTGAGGCCTACCAATTCCCAGAAGATGAAGGTCATGATGAAATTGTCGGCGAGGACGATGCCAGTCATCGAGAACATGAAAAGCGACAGGCTGGTAAAGTAGCGCGCCTTGGCCGCGTCCTCCTTCATGTAGGCGAGCGAGAAAATGTGGACTAACAGGCCGATCCCGGTCACCACGATCATCATTCCGGTGGAGAGCTGGTCGAGCTTGATGCCGATGTTGATCGAGAAGTCACCGAGGGTTGCCCAGGCGAAGTGAGACGTCGCATTTTTTCCGAGCAGCATCACCGCCAGCGCAAAGGTTCCCAGGGCAGACGCCGTGGAGATCAATGGCGCGAGGCCCGTTTTCTTTAAAATCAGTTGGTTCGCCGCAGCGACTGCGAGCGGAAGGAATAGAAGGATCCAAGCGAGATTCATGAGTGCTTTAGGAAATGATTCAGAGGAAAAGTGAAATGGACGAGGTCACGGATGCGCGGAACGGGATTAGCCTTTCAGAGAGGTCAGGTCGTCCGTGTGGATGGTCTGGCGAGCGCGGTAGAGCGCGACGATGATCGCAAGGCCAACGGCGACTTCGGCGGCCGCCACGGTGATCACGAAAAATACGAGCATTTGCCCGTTGTAGTCGGGCAATCCATTGGCGGCTGGGTGAAACCTTGAGAATGCCACCAAGGTCAGGTTCGCCGCGCTGAGCATCAGCTCCAAGCACATGAACACGACGATGATGTTGCGACGGACGACCACCCCGGCGAGGCCGATGGCGAACAGGAGCCCGGAGACGAGGAGGTAATCGTTGAGAGATGCCATGAGGAAGTGGTTGTGCGAGGTTAGTCTGCTTGGCGCTTGGATAGAACGACCACGCCAATGGTGGCGACCAACAAGAGTACGCCGAGGATTTGGAGTGGCAGGTTGTATTGCGTGAAAAGCGTGTGACCGATGAGATGAACGTCGGGGAGTTTGCCGTTGAGCAGGTTTGCCGCGATCTTGCTAGAGACTGGGAAACCCGTGGCTGCAGCGGTGAACGTTTGTGCGTCGAGGGCTGGGGCGGTCGTGTTAGGCGAATGAGAAAGCACGCCGATGAGCTGCATCGTAAATGCCGCCACCAAACCGATGCCTGCTGCGATCGGGCCAAGGGGCTTGGCGGTTTTTTCCTCATCCTTCAGGTCGAGCAACATGATGATGAATAGGAAAAGAACCATGACTGCGCCCGTGTAGACGAGAATCTGGATCACGCCGACGAAGAAGGCACTTAGCCCGATGAACAAGCCCGCGAGGCCGACAAAACACGCCACCACCGAGAGGGCGCTGGCAACTGGATTGCGGAAGGCGATGACGGCTGCGCCACCCACAAGCATGATGACGGAGAAGAGCCAGAAGAGATAGGATGGCATAGGAGTAAACGCTGAATGATGAGTGCTGAATGGGTAAGCCGGCTGCGATTACTTCAGTTCGTTCCACTTGTTGACCAGTCCGACGCGGGTTCCCCCGATTTCGTAGAGGCGTTTCTTATTGTGAACCATGTCGGCGCGTTTGAGACCGGTGATCAGGTAGTCCTTGCGGAGATAGATCGCTTGCTCTGGGCAGACTTCCTCGCACATGCCGCAGTAGATGCAGCGGATCATGTCGATGTCGAATTCCAGTGGACGTTTTTCCACCTTCGCCCATGGGTCGTTAGAAGGGATCTCAGACGGGGTGATTTTGATAGCCTTGGGCGGGCAAATGAATTCGCAAAGCTGGCAGGAAACGCAGCGCTCCCGGCCTTGTTCGTCGGTGACCAGCGCGGGAGCTCCACGGTAGTATTCCGGAAGATGATCATCCCAACGCTGCTCGGGGAACTGCATGGTCACGCCAAGTCCAGAAGAGGCGAGGGTGTCGGCTCCTACCGATTTCCCAAGGAGGGATTTCACGGCGTGAGTCATCGTGAGGATGAACCCCTTGATGAGAGCTCCGAAGTAGATTTTCTCACCGAAGTTCAGCTTCGGGCGTTGGAGTTTGACGACAGCCATGGGATAAAGGGATGAGAGTGTTAGAAGTTAGGCGCGCAGGATTTTAGGGTGTTCCTCGGAGACTTTGGCGACCCAGATCACCGCTGCGGTGAGGATCACCAGCAGCACGGAGCCGATGCCGATGATGGCGGTTTGCAATTGAGGTGCGGCGACGATGAGAGCTGCTAGAAAGACATTGATGAGAGCGGCCTCGAAAAATACGACCCAACCCAGTTTCATCAGTTGGTCATAGCGGAACCGAGGCACCGTCCAACGCACGAGGATGAAGAAAAGAATGAACGCAAGCAGCTTGGTCATGAAGCAGCCCATGTGGATGAACCCGCCGAAATAGAAGTCCCCGATGTGAAGCTTTTCCACCAAGGCATCGAGACCGAAGCCGATCGACCATCCACCAAGGAAGAGCGTGATGATCAACGCTGAACCAATGACC
>JAPJNB010000071.1 GCA_026461385.1 Akkermansiaceae bacterium | reverse complement strand
TAGAACAGCAGCCTCATTTCACCCGCGCACCACCGATATCCTAGAATGATCACTCGCCTCCTCATCCTCATTCCTGCTTGTGCAGCGTTCGCACTGGCGGAGGAGACGCCCACCCCCAGCACTTCACCTGAAGCGACCGAGACTGCCAAACCACCCCTGCCATCCGTCTCACAAATCGACGAGAACACCTTCAAAATCGGCGAGGTCACCTTCAACCAAAAAACCCGAGAAATCCGCTTCCCTTGCAAGGTGAATATGACCGAGGGACTCATCGAATACCTCATCGTCCTTCAACAAGGAAAAGCCCACGAATCGTTGTTCATCACCGAAATTTGCCCCACCCATCTCAATCTTGCGTTCAAGCTGCTCCGCTACACACCATCTCCAGAACTCTTCTCACTGATGGAGGATGGCCACATGACCGGAATCTATCCACCTGTCAGCCCAGCCATCAAATCTCATGCCCGCATCGACATCGAGGTGGAATGGAATGACCGTGGGACTACCCGCCGATTCCCGATCAACGAATGGATTCAGAATTCTAACGGAAACAAAACCATGACCGCCGGGCCATGGCTCTACACCGGCGCAGATGTTCAAGCAGGAAAGTTCATCCCCGACCTCACGGGCGACATCGCCGCCATCATGGAAGTCCGCAACGCGATGATCAATTACCCCGGCTCCGACAACGGCGAGGAAACCGTTTGGTTCCCATTTCCTGAAAAAGTCCCACCCCTTGGCACTCCCACCACTCTCATCATCACTCCTCATTTTAAGCCCCAACCTCTACCAAAACCATGAAATTCCTAACCACCGCCGTCATCCTTGGTTCTTCCCTCGTCTACACCTCCGCCGCATCGGCAGGTCGCTATGAGTCGCTCAAACAGGAAATCCGCCAGTCAATCTCTCGCGGCAACTCGTGGCTAAAAACCCAGCAGAAGCCAGATGGCAACTGGGATGACGATGGCCTCCCCGCATTCACGGCTCTTGCACTCACTGCGCTCGCACGCGACCCCAACCTCGACCACAAGGTCGCCTTACCACAACCCCTCGAAAAAGGCTTCAACTGGCTCCTCGCCCAACAAAAAGAAGACGGCGGCATCTACAACCGCGGCCTCTCCGTCTACAACACCGCAACCTCGGTCGCCGCACTCGTCGCCGCTGGTCGCCCCACCGACGGCCCCGCAATCGTCAAGGCACGCAAACACCTGATCACTAACCAATGGGACACCGATCAAAAAAAAGAAACCGACAACCCGAACGACGGCGGCGTTGGCTACGGCTCGCACAATGACCGCGCCGACATGTCGAACACCTACCTCGCCATCGAGGCGCTCGCTCTATCGAAAAAGGTGATTGAGGATGGTAAATTTGGTGATCAACCGGATCTCGATTGGAATGCCGCGGTCACCTTTCTTTCACGCTGCCAGAACCTCGAGGAAACCAACGACAGCGCGTGGGCATCGAACGACCCCAAGAACAAGGGCGGCTTCATCTACGGACCTAACGAAACTAAAGCCGGCGAAGAAAAACTGCCCAATGGCCGCACCGCCCTCCGTTCTTATGGATCGATGTCCTACGCGGGCCTGCTGTCATTCATCTACGCCAAAGTCAGCGCCAATGACCCTCGCGTCGTTGCCGTCAAGGAATGGCTCGGTCGCAATTACACCCTAACTGAAAATCCCGGCTTGGGCGTTCAAGGGATTTATTACTACTACCAAACGATGTCGAAGGCTCTTGCAGCCGCGAACATCGATCAACTGAAACTTGAAAACGGCACCGAAGCCGATTGGCGCAAAGATCTCGGCGAAAAAATCCTCTCAACCCAACGTGAGAACGGTTCGTGGCTCAATGATAACGGCCGCTGGATGGAGTCTAACCCAATTCTAGTGACCGCCTACACGGTGATGTCCCTTGAACAAATCTACGACTCGCTCCCCGAAAAGTAATTCCTGCCCATCGCGAAATCCGCTAGTCCTTCAGCTCGCCCGCGGTCCACGAACGACCCGCTCGCGAGCGCGTCAATTCACGTTGGCTCTTCACGAAATCAGCAGAAACCGCCGACGCATGATTCGACCACTCGTTACGGATGTAGGTGGCAATGTCGGCAATCGATTGATCCGTAAACGCGGGGTTCATGCTTAAGCCGGGCATGGCGGCCGCCGGGTGATAGGTTTCACCGTCCACGACTACAGGGCCGACCAGCCCGTGCAGCAGAATATTGATCAAGGTGGCTGATTTGCCAGTGACCCATTGGGATTCATCAAGCGGTGGACCAAGATTCGCGATGCCATTGCCGTCCGCACTGTGACAGCCGAAACAAGCTGCCTCACCATGGAACCATGCCTTTCCTCGCTGATATGATGCCAACTCATCCCCTTTCAAGGGAGAGCCATACTGGACAGATCCGTTAGAATCAGCGCTGCCTTGCTCTAACCACGCCAGCAATTGCGTGTCGCGAGAATCCCGCAACTTAGAATTGCGAAACTCCAACTCATGATGATTCAACCCCGAAACCAAAGCCTCGCGCACAAACCGCACCAAACCATGCGACTTTAACAACTCTCCCATCCGATCAAATCCCTTTGCCGTACCCAGTGGACCAAGCGCGCGCATCAAATAGGGAACTACCTCGTCCGCCACCGGATTCACCCCTAACAACACCTGTTCCATGGCCGCAAGCTCAGCACTCGATAGACGGGTGCTCGCCCACAATGCCGAAGATTGCAACTTCGCATCCGTGCATTGAACCGCACTCACAAGGTGATCAGCTCGCAACTGCGCCATTCCCTCAAGCGTCCAGATCGCATGGATCCGCGCAAGCGGCGCTCCCTCATTCGCCAGCGTCGCGAGAAGCGGTACCGCAGCGAAATCATTCCGACTCACCAACAAACGCTGCGCAGCCTCACGCTGCCATGCATTCGCACCCGCAAGCAATCTCACCAAATCCCCAGTCGCAAGAGATCGAATGTCCCACACGGATTCAAGAGAACCTGCCGCATGACGAATCCGATAGATTCTACCACACCCACTGCCTGGAACATCCAACCCTCGGCTCAGAATCTGATTCCTCAAATAGGTGGTCATGTAGGTCTTGTGCTGGATGATTCCGTGATGCATGTCGACCACATACAGCGAACCATCCGGCGCATTGTAAACATTCACCGGGCGAAACCGCTCGTCGGTCGATGTGAGAAAATCAACCTTACCCAATGGATGACTGCCGTTTGAAATTCCATTAGAATCATTGATCCGAATCGCTTTCACTAGATTGGAAACCGATTCAGCGATAAACCCTGTCCCATACCATTCCTTCGGAAAGTTGGTGCCCCGATAGATCGCCATTCCAGCGGCGGCGGTCGTGCTCTTGAGCTTATAAGTCTGCGGATCAAGCGTGTCGCTTTCGAATCCATTAGATTTTGCAACATAGCCACGATTCACCCCCGGCGTCACCCGCGATGGCCAGACTCGATCGCTCCCCAGCTGAACGAAATCCTTGGTCTTGATTTTAACACCAGGATTCCCCTGCAAAAGATTCGGCACTAACAGATCACCAAAGAGCAGCGTCGAGTTGTTGTTATGATAGAGGCGCCCAAAGTCATCGCGGGCAATCCCCCACTGTCCACGAAATTCCGTCGGTTCGATCACCCAACCATCGCTCGTCCGCCGGATTCGCTTGTCGGACTTGGCGAGGTAGTAGCAGTTGTCGAGATTGGCCAAGAGCCCATTGGGCTTGTGCTCAACATTCCCGCTTTCAGCAAAGTTTGAAGGGAGCGGCTGAGGATCGCCCACCGCCAAATCGCCGGCTCTCTTCACCCAACAAAGGCGATGTTCGTCGATGAACAATAACCCATCTTCAAATACGGCCAATGCACGCGGCAAATGAAGCTTATCAAGAAACACGGACCGCTTGTCGAACCGGCCATCGTGATCCGTGTCCTCGAGAATCACAATTCTCCCATCCGCAACCGATTCCCCCTTGCCATCAATGTCGGGCATGTAATCTCGCATCTCGCAGATCCACATGCGGCCCTCCGAATCAAAATCGAGACAAACTGGCTTATCGATGAGCGGCTCGGCTGCCACTGGCTCGATCACAAATCCAGCAGGCAACTGAAACGACTTCAACGAGTCCTCAACCGACAAAACAGGGCTCGCTGGAATCTGCGACCCGGGAACCACGGGATTCATCGCCTGCCCCGCCTCATCACCCTGCTGAGCCACAAGCCGCAGCGTGAGGAACAATAGAACTATTTGAAATCGAATAAACATGAGGAATAAATGAATAATTCCGAAACTCAGATTTTAATCACTGTCGGATGCGCGGATCACCCAACGCAATTTGGCAGAGCTACTCCTCGGATTCAAGCGCCGCTCATCATCACTCGCAATGATAACTTGATCATTCATTTCCGAATACAACCCATCGCGGATTCCTGCCTTGAATGACTGCTTCACCCGCCGATCCTCGCCAGAGTGAAAGGTGAGAATCGCCGCCCGCCCTCCAGGCTTGAGACATCTCGGAAGCTCACGCAAAAATGCATCCAATGCGGTGAACTCCTCATTCACCGCAATCCTCACTGCTTGAAACACCCGCCGCACGGTGCGCTCACGCTCGTCTTCATCACTCACTCGGATCGACTCGCGGATTGCCTGCGCGAAGTCCAAGGTACTCGAAAATTGATTTCCCGCCAGAGCCACCGCAATCGATCCAGCACGAGGTTCATCCGAATAATCGTGTAGCACGTTTTCGAACTTCGCCACACTGACCTTGGCCAACCAATCACTCGCAGACAACCCGCGCTCGGGATTCATCCGCATGTCAAGCGGCCCCGCAACCTTGAAACTGAAGCCCCGCGACGGATTATCAAACTGCATCGACGAACAGCCAAGATCCGCCATGACAAAATCGACACCTGTTAGACCACGCGCCGCAATCACCTTGGCAATTCCAGCATAGTTCGATCGCAACGCCTCAAAACAACCCTCCGAAAATCCCTTCGCGGCCAAGCGCGCTGCGGTCTTGGGAAGCTCCATCGGATCGATGTCCAAACCAATCAATTTGCCCGCCGGCGCGATCTTTTGCAAGATCCCCAATGCATGCCCACCATGCCCTAAGGTAGCATCCACACCAACCATCCCAGCTTGCAGTGCTAAAGCATCGATGCATTCTTCTAACAAAATCGGAATATGCGAGCCCGCTGGGGTTTTGCCTGATGCGATCACCTTCGCAATCGTCTCAGCATATCGCGCCGGATCGTGCTCTTTGTACTTATCTTCGAAGCGCCTTGGATTTTTCCCACCATAGCGTTTGCGGCGTGGCGGGCGTGGTGGTTCTTCACTCACAATTCGGAGTACTTCAAATTGTTACCGCGGGATTTTTCGACAGGGTAGCGAACCTCATTGTGGGCAACCTTCGCCGCCATGACATCCCCTAGCTTGAAACCTAGGTTGTCCGCGAGCTCGAAGAGCAGGATTCCCACATCGGCGATCTCTGACGCGATCTCGTCGCGGCGACTCTCGACCCGTGCATCGATTTGCCCGGGTTGCTGCCAGACGAAGTGCTGCATCAACTCACCCGCCTCGGCCGCGATGGCCACCGCAAGGTCTTTGGCATTATGAAATTGCCGCCACTCGCGGGCATCCACGAATCCCTGAATCTTCTCGGTCAGCTCGGAAATTGAATCGCTCATGCACGAACGATGCATCGAAACCGGCCCCACCGCGAGAAATTATCAGCACCCTTAAATCATCAATGCAATTTGCCAAAGTTTCCTGCAGAATTTCCCGCCTTGGGATCCCGCCTGCGACGCGTTAGCCCCCACAGAGCCATGCTACCGAAGATCCATGCGACTTGAGACTCTGGCACCACCGTCAACTCGCCGGTGCTCAACATCATCGCCTGGCCCGCGAGCGTCACCCCGCCGTCGGAATAAAGTCTAACATGCGAAAGCTGGG
>JAPJNB010000070.1 GCA_026461385.1 Akkermansiaceae bacterium | reverse complement strand
GTGCCTTGGACGATCAGGGTGGTTTCCAGCGGCTGATCCTCTGCATCGACAATCGCAGCGCGCAGCTTCCAAGTGCCGGGACGATCCACCTTGAAGCGGCCGCTGAACGTGCCCCAGGCCCCGTTGATTTTTTCGAGGTCGATGCGTTGATTCCGGCCGTCAGGTGACGTGAGATCCACCGAAACTTTACCGTCTTGGAGGGGTGCCCCGTTCGGTGTGAAAGCGTTGGCATTGAGCGATACCATCGACCCGGGTTCTGGGCGTTCGGGGTTGAAGAACAAGCGGACTCGTTGGCCGACGGCCATGTTCCGTTGATAGGACATCCAGCGAGCGACCTGGCCCCAGAATCGGTAGTGGTAGAGGGCTTCGACGCCTCGTCTCCAACGCCACGCGGAGTCGATGCCCATGAAGAGGACCTTTCCGCTGCCGGCGGGCTTGGTCACTAACAGAGGGATGGGGCCGTATTTGCCCCTGCGGTTTCCGTGGACGGCAAGAACTTCTGTGCCACCCTTCGCCTTGACGACGGGAGCGTGCCAATAAAACCCGGGAAGCCGACGCCAGATTTCTGGGTTTTCCTCCTCGTTATTTCCTAACAGCGTTAACAAAGAGGACCGCCCTTCGGTGGTGAGAGTGAGTGGCGAAGGGGTTGATTCTGCTAGACCTTTTGGATGAGCTTCGTCGAGGATCACTGGCATGAGATCTGCCAACTCAGTGTGCATGAGTGATAGTTGATTTCCCTGCGGTCCGGGCATGAAAATAAGTCCGGTGGCTTGATTTTCCACTAGACCACGGATCAGGTGGCATTGGTCAGCGGTGAGTTGTTCTGTGCCGACGTCGCCAAGGAAGATGACATCGTATTTTGCGAGGTCTTCGATTTTCGGTGGGAACTCCTTCAGGTAGCCCTTGCCCTCTCCTGGGCCGATGGTGGGTTGGAGGAGAAGGCAGGAGAGTTCGACCCCGGGGTCGCGCGAGAGGGCGTTGCGAAGGAATCGATATTCCCAGCGTGGGAGTGAGTCGATGACGAGTGCGCGGATCTTTTCTGGGCGGCCGGCGATCGTGAATTGGTGGGAATTGTTGGTTGCGATTCGTTCGCCATCGGCCACGGGGATCGAGAGTTCAAGGGTGGAGGAACCTGCCTTTTCGAGTCGCCAAAGGATGGATTCGTAAGTCTCGGTATTGGGTGCGATCACGATGTCCTTGGTGTGCTCGTGGCCCGATTCGTCGCGGATGCGGACGATCGTGCGCACCTGACGGTCAAGGGATGAGCGGATGACAAATGGGATTTGGACGTTTTCTCCGAGGACACCGTAGGTGGGTGCACTGACCGATCGGAGATCGAGGTCGGGCAAGCGGACCACGCTGCCCACGGGGATCGGGAATAGCGGGATGCCTCGAAGCCGGAGTTTTTGTGCGGCGACGACGGGTGGTTGACCGATGTTGTAATCGCCATCGCTGAGTAGAACCACCGCACGGAGGTTGTCTTGCTTGGAGATGAGTTCGGTGATGGGAGCTTCCAGATCCGTGCCTGAAGCGGGTGAGGGTGGGGCTGTTGGGGTCGCGAAGGGCGTGGTGGTGATCTCGTTGGTGCCATTGGCTGCGAGGGGCTGCCAGATGTTAGAATCGAGTGCTTTCTTGACCCAGTCGGCGCGGGAAACCACATCTGCGCGGTCGGATAGAACGGCAGGCAGGGGTGCATCAAGGGTGCTCATGGATTGGGAGTTATCCCAGAGGATGGCGATTTGCGGCTGCTGGGCAGGATGGGTGGTGGTGATCCATTCCAACTGCCAAAGCAGTGCGACGACCATCGAGGCTGCTAGAAAACGAAGGGCCTCCAGAGCCGCGTGGCGGATGGTGCGAGGACCGCGTTGCCACGAAATCACCGACAGCGCACCGATGAGGATCAGGGCGATGATGCCGATCCAAAGCGTTACGGGAGTGGGACTGAGATGAAGCACGGATGTTAGGGCGTGATGAAGTCGGCGACGATCAAATCGATCTCGGCAGGTTTGATGTTTTGCTAGAAATTTCGAGCTGAGCCTTTGGGTTTCGTTTTGGTAAGCAGAGCATGGCCTCGGCGATGAGTGAGAAGAGCATAAAGATGAGTAATGCGCGCCAGACATCACGGGAGAGGGACGGATCATCCGATTTGCCAGCTTGATCGAACAACGTGTAGTGTGTCCCATCGAGCACCTGATCTAACTGATCTTTAGTGAGAATTTCTGGAGTATCTTCTTGTGGTGGTCGGTTGATGGCGATGAGTCGGTCGCCGAAGCGGAAGATGCCTGCTTGTTCGCGAGAGTTTGTGGTTTCTGAGTTAGGATTTTCGCCGAGGCGGATGCAGGACTCTCCGGGTTTTGGATTTGCAGATTCAGTTCCGATGGTAGCGAGGGATGATGCAGAAAAGCGATTGGCTCCGATGGCGATGATTCGTTGCACCGAGGGGAGGAGAACATCGGCATCGCCAAGATTCGACCATGTGTAATCTGGCAGTGAGCCGACGAACCATGCGGTGCCACGCTCGGTCATGCGGCGAGCGATGAAGGGTTCGCCATCTTCCCAGCGAGCAAGGGCGGTGCAATCTCCTAACGGAAATTGGCGGCGGATGGCTTTGAGGCGTTCGGCGGGGATGGGAGTTCCATTGAAGCCATCGCGCAGGGGTCCATCACGGTGGTTCCAGTCCTTGAGGGTGAAAAATTTTCCGGCATCGGCGACGGTGGGATGAGACCAGGATAGGTTATCAAATGATGCGTTGGACGATTCTCCGGGAGGGAAGAAAATCACCTGTCCGCCTGAGCTGATGAAGCGATGGATGATTTCAGTGGTGTGGCCGCTGGGTAGTGGTGCTGCCCAGAGAATTGCTGCGGCGTTGGCGATGTCGAGGGTTTCGGCGTTGGTTGGATCGATGAGTTGGGTGCTTTGGTTTTCGTATCCCGGCGGGGCTGCGGCCAGTGTGAGAAAATCGGCAGCCTCGCCGGTTGGTGCCACGATGATCGATTTTACGGGGAGCGCGGGGCCATAGGCAAAGTAGGCCGAATTGTCGCGCGAATTGCCATCGGCAGGGATGGAGACCCATCCAGAACCTGTTAGGTTTCCTGCGGGAAGAGTAACACGTTTTTGAAGCCGGATCGATTGGCCGGGAATGGTGATGGATTCCATCATGCTGGCGCCGTTGAGTTGGGTGGTGAGTGGGAGGCTGAGCGTGCCACGTGAGTCGGCTGCGCGGACGATTTCTAGGTCGAGGAGGAGTTCATCGCCAGACCTCTGAGAGTCTAACAGATGGATGGCTGAGTTTGGAGCGGTCGGGCCGGTGAGTGATAGGACGCGGAGGGTGGGTTTTTGTGGAAGGGCGTCAAGGCTCGTGCGGGCGGCGGCCCAGCGTGGGTCATTGGGGTGCCAGTTCGACGACTGCAGGTCGGAGGCGAGCCAGATTTCTGAGTGGCCCGATGAATCTGCTAGAACCTCTGCAGCACGGTTGATGAGGCTGGGGAAATCGGCGGTGGTATCGGTTGCGGCGGTTGAGCTGAGCTCTGCGAGTGTGTCGGGCGAGGGGACTTCCTGAGCTTGGTTGCTCGCGCTGTCGATCAACACAAGCCGGGAAACGCCAAGGTTGGTCATGGCATCGCGTGCTTTTTCGATGATGATTTTTCGGCGTGATTGCACACCATCTGCGGGCTTGATTTCCATCGAGCTTGATCGATCTAACAGCAAGACTACGGTGTCAATGGATCCACCGCCCCAACCGGCGAGTGCGGACACGATGGGTCGGGCGGCGGCGAGAGCAAGAGCGGCGATGGCGAGGACCCTGCAGGCGAGAATGAGCATGTGGCGGAGCTTCTTCTTGCCGCGAGATTCGCGGGTTGCCTTGAGTAGGAACTGCATGGCGGCCCATTGGATGGGTTTGTGGCGGCGCTTGTTGAGGAGATGGATCACCACCGGTAAACTCGCGGCGAGCAGGCCCCAGAGAAGCAGTGGATTGAGAAATAGCATGGCTGGGGATTTTATCGCAAAGACCTCAAGGGTGGCGAAGATCGGGTGATGGCGTTCAGTGTTTCGACTTCGGCAGGCGATTGGTTAGAAAATCGCGCAGTAGCGGTTCGAGCAGGGCATCGGTCTGGACCAGCTGGTAGTTTGCTGAGGCATTTTCGCATTGGAATCGGACGTCTGTTAGGAATTCCCTGAGTGCGTTCTTGTACTCATCCGCAATGAGGTTGGGTTCGGTGACAATTGACGACTGATCTTCGAGGTCGACGAAGCGTTGGGGGCGATCGAACTCGAAGTTGATTTCTAATGGATCCATGAGGTGAAAGACCGAGACGTCATGTTTCCGGTAACGGAGGTGTTGGAGCGCATCGGCGAGGCCTGCGGTGTCGGTGAAGAGGTCTGACAGGATTACGACAAACGCGCGTTGGCCAATTTTTTCGGCGATCGTGTGAAGTGCATTGAGGATGCCGGTTTCGCCGGAGGGTTGGACACTGGCGAGGGTGGAAAAAAAGCGTTCGAGATGGGCGGCGCGGCGGCTGGGTGGTACCTCCAAGTGAAGTTGGTCGGTGCAAATCGAAAGGCCTGCGGCGTCGCCTTGGTTGACTAGCAAGTAAGCGAGGGAGGCTGAGATTCGGCGGGCAAATTCAATTTTGGCCAATCCTTGTCCAGCGAAGTTCATCGAGCCGGAGGCATCGACGATGAAGTGAGCGCGGAGGTTGGTGTCGGCTTCGAATTCCTTGATGTAAAAACGATCGGAGCGCGCGAAGGCTTTCCAGTCGAGGCGGCGGGTGTCGTCGCCAGGCATGTATTTCCGATATTCGGCAAATTCGGCGGAAGACCCGCGGTGGGGCGATTGGTGTCTGCCGGCGACGTTTCCAAGCATCGGCGCATGCGACTTGATCGGCAGCGAGGCAAGGCGGGAGAGCAGGGTATTGTCGATGAACGAGTGGTTCATGGAAGGGTTTCGTGTCGACGGATGTGGGTGGTTTCGATCTGGCCTGTCGCTCTCATGGATGCGATGGCACCCGCTCAATCTTCCCGCATTTCTTTGACGAGCCGCTCGACTATTTTTTTCGATGTCATGCCTTGCGACTCGGCGGAGAAGTTCGTGATGATCCGGTGGGTGAGAACCGAGGAAGCGATCGCCTGGAGGTCTTCGAGTGACGCCATGTATTTGCCGCGCAGTGCGGCACGGGATTTGGCACCGAGGATCAAATACTGCACTGCGCGCGGGCCTGCACCCCAAGCGACTGTGTCTTTGATCCACTGGGGGGATTCGGGTTCACTGGGGCGGGTTTTGCGGACGATTTTGACCGCGCAGTCGTAGAGGTGCTCGGGGACGGGCACGCGGCGGATGAGTTCTTGGTAAGCGATGACTTTTTCGCCGTCTAGCAGGTGATGAAGGAGGGGTCGGGCGGAGCCGGTGGTTGTGCGAGCGATTTCCTTTTCCTCGGTCGCTGAGGGGTAGCCAACCTCGATGAGAAACATGAAACGGTCGAGTTGGGCCTCGGGGAGGGGGTAAGTTCCTTCTTGCTCGATGGGATTTTGAGTTGCGAGCACGAAAAACGGTGGTTTGAGCGTGTTCGTGTGGCCGAGGACGGTGACCTTGTGTTCCTGCATTGCCTCAAGCAGGGCCGACTGGGTCTTGGCGGGCGAGCGGTTGATTTCGTCTGCCAGCACGATGTTTGCAAACACGGGGCCTTTGATGAATTGAAACTCGCGGCGGCCGCCCGTACCGGACTCTTGGATGATGTCGGTGCCCGTGATGTCGGCGGGCATGAGGTCGGGGGTGAATTGGATGCGGTTGAAAGAAAGGTCGAGCGTCTGCGCAACCGAAGAGACCAGCAGGGTCTTGGCGAGGCCGGGGACCCCCATCAGCAGCGCATGTCCGCGGGCGAAAAGGCAGATCGCGAGATGTTCGATCACCGAGTCTTGGCCGACGATTGCCTTGCGGAGTTCGTCGCGGAAGGCTTGATAAATTTTTCCGAGTTCATCGATTGCTGCGACGTCGTCGGTGGGGAGTGGGTGGCTAAAGTCGTGGTAAGATTCCATGGAGGTTTGGCAGTGGCGTGAGTCTATGGACTGCCTGACATTTGTCGAGAGGCGAACCTTTGCCGGTTTATCAACGCGCCTCCATTCGAGAGTCGGCGGCTGTTCGGCGGAAAGTCCGTGCTGGGGCAGATCTGGGTGTGGTCTGGTGTGGGTGGGTAAATCTCGAAATGTGCCATGGCCGCTGACGTTTCGTGCGGTTGATCGCCTTAAAACCGATAAATTGCCATTTTTCGCTTGCCAGTGTCCAGCGGTCTGGTAAATCACCCGCCCCGCGGAGTCGTCAGCACGGTCTCGACATCGCTCTGCGGTCACGCGAAATCACGCACATCATGGCACGTATCCTAGGTATTGAAATTCCCAATGAGAAGCGCATCGAAGCTTCTCTGCCCTACATGTTTGGCATCGGTCGCCCTACGGCATCCCGGATCCTCGAGCACGCAGGAATCGACCCAAACATCCGCACTGGACAACTGAGCGAGGACCAATTGGTTCGGATCGCCCAAGTGATTACGTCCGAGTCGATCATTGTTGAGGGTGATCTCCGCCGTGAGCGTCAGTCTCAGCTTAAGCGCCTGACATCGATCAATTGCTACCGAGGCATCCGCCACAAGCGTGGATTGCCCGTCCGTGGCCAGCGCACCCGTACCAATGCTCGCACCCGCAAGGGCAAGAAGAAGACGGTCGGAGTGAAGAAATAATTTTCATAAACGTTCATGTCAGAAGAAACCAACCAAGATGCTGCCGTAGAGTCGGCAGTTGAGCCCGTAGCAGCTCCAGCACCCGCCACCATTCCTGCTCCTGAAGCGGCCGCATTTGAAGCGCCGAAGAAAGAAGTAAAGCGCGACATCTTCGCCGAGATCGGCGGAGGCGAGGAAGAAATCAAGATCCACAAAGCCAAGGGCTCGAAGAATGTCATTCGTGGCATTGTTCATGTGACTGCGACTTTCAACAATACCCTCGTCAGCGTCACCGACGCGAATGGGAATTCCATCGGTTGGTCAAGTGCCGGCAAGATGGGCTTCAAGGGTTCCCGCAAGAGCACGGCGTACGCTGCACAGGTGGTTTCGCAAGATGCTTGCCGCCAAGCCATGGGACATGGTCTCAAGGAAGTCGATGTCCGCGTGAAAGGTCCAGGCTCTGGCCGCGAGTCCGCCGTGCGTGCTGTTCAAGGTCTTGGATTGGAAATTCTTTCCATCCGCGACGTGACCCCGATCCCACACAATGGCTGCCGTCCAAAGAAGGCTCGCCGCGTCTAATCTAACTTTTTAAGAAACTTTCCTATGGCACGTTATACAGGTCCACGCGCAAAGATCAGTCGCCGCTTCGGTGTCTCTCTCTTTGGCCCATCGAAGGCATTCGAACGCCGCAATTTCCCACCTGGCCAGCACGGTGTCCGTGCCGGTCGTAAAAAGAAGAGTGAATACTCGGTGGCACTCGGCGAAAAGCAAAAGCTCCGCTTCCAATACGGTGTTCTCGAAAAGCAGTTCCGCGGTTACTACGAGGAGGCTTCTCGCCGCCGTGGGGTGACGGGTGTGATTCTCCTTCAACTTCTCGAAACTCGCCTCGACAATGTCGTTTATCGCGCAGGTTTCGGCAATTCCCGCCAAGCTGCTCGCCAGATCGTCAATCACGGGCACATCACGGTGAATGGCCGTACCGTCGACATCGCAAGCTTCCAAGTGAAGCCGGGTGATGTGATCAAAGTCGGTGGTAAGCCATCTTCGCAGCAGTTGGTGCTCCGGATGACGGACCTCACACAAGCCGCTCCAGCAGTGGACTGGCTCAGCGTGGACAAGGACAAGTTGGAAGCTACCGTTTCCCGCGTCCCAGAGCGCGAAGACATCAATCCGCTCGTCAATGAGCAGTTGATCGTTGAGCTTTACTCCCGCTGATTCTGGCATCTGCCAGTTCGAATTCTTGAAAACGCCCGGACGAAAGTCTGGGCGTTTTTTTATTACTAAACTCGGTGGAGGATTTCGTCGTTTTCATTTCATGAGGTTTGAGCATAACGTCTCGGCGTGAGTGATGTTGGGCTAGAGGATGAGTTGTTCGAAGAAGCGATGGATCTCGCGAGAGAGTTGCCTTTTCTTGCGGGCGGGGGATGGCGGAAACTGCTGCGCGATTTTCTGGATTGTGCGTTGGGGCTGACGGAGACTCGTGAGGGATATAAGCGGGCGGCAGTCGGGGAGGGGAATGTTTTTGACCGGGTTTGCCGGGTTTTTGGCTTGATTCCATGTGGCGCATGGCCGGTTTGGCCAGTGGGAAAACCCTTATTGATCGTGGCAAATCACCCGTTTGGTGGTGCTGAGGCGATGGTGCTTGGGTCTCTGTGTTTGCGGGCGCGGCAAGACGGGCTCATGATGGCGAATCAGGTGGTGGCGAAGCTGCCAGTCATTGGGGAATTTCTCTTGCCGCTATCCATTTTAGGCGAGGCTGAGGCTGCAAGAAAAAATGGAGCATCGTTGAAACGGGCCTTTGCGCTGTTGCGGTCTGGAGGGGCATTGGCGGCGTTCCCGTCAGGTGAGGTTGCGTCTTGGCGGGGCGATCGGGTGGAGGAGGGGCAATGGTCGCACCACATTGCGGCGCTTGCGCTAAAGACCGGTGCGACGGTGGTTCCGGTAAAGTTTTTTGGCCAATCGCCGCCATGGTTTCACTTGCTTGGGGGGATTCATCCACGCATCCGAACCGCCTTGCTGCCTCGTGTGATGTTGGCCAGTCGGGGGAGAAATGTGGTGTTTCGGGTGGGGGCCGGGATCGATTCCGCAGAGCATCTCGGGAAGTCACCCGATGTATTTGCGGCGTTTTTGCGCAAGCAAACGCTCGGGATCGTGTTAGACTAATTTTGTGACGAAATTGTTCTGATCGCCGACTGGATTTTTTTGGGGTTTTGAGAAGAAATCTCCCCAAACACATGCAACTCCATCCGGAACCCATCGCGCCATCCGCCGATTTTGCAGAGCTCAAGCGTGAGGCTGCGTTTCTTCAGCGTCGCGGCGCCCTCGTCACCCAAGGGCGCTTTGACGTGTTACTTGCGGCCGCTTGGGAGATCCCCGCAACCTTACATGAGATCGGCCGGTTGCGAGAAATCACCTTTCGTGCCGTGGGTGAGGGCACGGGGAAGGCGTTGGATCTCGATCGCTTTGATGCGAGTTACCTTCACCTCTACGTTTGGGATCGCGAGGCGTGTCAAATCGCTGGCGCGTATCGGTTAGGTTGTTCCGATGTCTTGCTTGCTGCCGGTGGACCAGACGCGCTTTACACCTCCACGTTGTTTCGGTTTGAGAAGCCATTTCTTGAAGTGCTTAAGCCAGCGCTCGAACTTGGGCGGTCGTTCGTCACGATGGAGTATCAGAAATCGATCTATCCCTTGAGCGTGTTGTGGAAGGGGATCGGGCGATTTGTCATGGAGCGTCCTCGCTACTCCCGGCTCTTTGGGCCCGTCAGTATTTCAAGCGACTACTCTTCGCTGTCCCGTGATTTGATGGTGAGCTTCATGCGGAATACCCACCAAGACGAGCGCCACGCAGGCTTGATTCAGCCGGTAAATCCTTACAAAATGCTCCATGGTCAAGACGGGCTAAGTGCCGGTCTCAAATCCATAGATGAGGTCTCCGCGATGGTCGCCCGCTGTGAGCCTGACGGCAAAGGGGTGCCTGTTTTACTCAAGCAATACCTGCGACTCAACGCGACCCTGCTCGAGTTCAACATCGATCCTGATTTTGGGGATGCACTTGACGCTTTGGTTCTCGTGGATTTGCAGGAAGCGCCCGCTCAGATGCTTCAGCGCTACATGGGGGCTGAAGGCTACGATTCTTTCATGGTTGCGTTGTCCGCTCAGCGAGTCGCCTGAAGCGGCGCTTGACCGAATTTGGGTCGAGTGCCCGAGGTGAGTGATTTGAGCCGTGGTTAGGCTTGGGGGAGAAATCGGCGGAAATCGGCATGAATTCGAGAAATTCGACCATTGCACCCGATTTAGCTCTTTATAATTGGAATTATTCTTGATGTCTGTTGGTGCGCGCCTAGGTTGCCCACCCGTCATGGTCACTCAGTCGAACTCGTCAATTTCAGATTCAGAGATCCCAGATGAGATCTCGGGATTGAGGATGACGCCCCAGCGTCGCGAGGTTTACCGCTTTTTGCAACAAGAGCGAAACCACCCGACGGCCAATGATGTGTTCATTCGCGTGAAAGACCGCCTGCCAAACATCTCGCTGGCCACGGTTTATAACTGCCTCGAAGCGCTCGTTCAGCACGGGATCATCCGGCAGGTCAATTTTGACAGCGAGTCGTCCCGGTACTGCCCGAACCTAAGCGAACATGGGCATTTCCATGACGAGGTGACCGGTGTGATCCACGATGTGGATTTTAAGCCGGGCATCAACCTAGCGGACGTTCTCAATTTGCCCCCAGGTGCAGTGATCGATGATGTCGAAATCACACTCCGTGGCAAGGTGACTTCAATTTCTTAATTTTTACCATCATGAGCCTCCATATTCAAGACCTCCATGCCACTCTCGAAGATGGCACCGAAATCCTCAAAGGCGTCACCCTCACGATCCCGAAGGGTGAAGTCCATGCCATCATGGGACCCAATGGTTCCGGCAAATCGACGCTTTCCAAAGTGATCGCCGGGCATGAAGGCTATGTCGTGACGTCGGGTTCCGTGACGCAAGGCGGCGAGGAAATCCTCGGGAAGTCAGTCGATGAGCGTTCGCGCGATGGCATCTTCCTTGCATTTCAATATCCGTCAGAAGTCCCCGGCGTCTCGAACGCAAACTTCATCCGCGCCGCTCTCCAAGCGCGACTCCCCAAGGGTGAGGAAATCGATGCGGTCGCTTACTACAAGAGCCTCTACTCCAAGATGGATTTGTTAGAAATGGACCGTAAATTCACTGCCCGTGCGGTGAATGAAGGGTTCTCTGGCGGCGAGAAAAAGCGCAATGAAATCCTCCAGTTGATGATGCTTGAGCCGGAATACGTCATCCTCGACGAAACTGACTCAGGCCTCGACATCGATGCACTCAAAATCGTGGCCAAAGGGGTCAACGCCATGCGTTCATCCGAGCGCGGCTTCCTGCTCATCACCCACTATCAGCGGCTGTTAGACTACATCAAGCCCGACCACGTTCACGTCATGGCAGAAGGTCGCATCGTGCGCTCTGGAGGCCCCGAACTTGCCCTCGAACTCGAGAAAGACGGCTATGAGTTTCTCAAAGAGTCCGTGCTCGCTTAAGCCACTTCACCATTATCACCATGTCATACGACACCACCGACGTTTTGGATCTTGAGACCCGCGAGGCGATTGATATCGACCGCACCAAGGGCGATTTCACCTTTCCAGAGCGCAATAAGTTCGACGCGGGCCGTGGTCTGACCTCCGCAACGGTCGACTACATTTGCGACGTGAAAAACGATCCTGACTGGGTGCGTGAGTTCCGGCATAAGGCGCTCAAGGTGTTCCAAGACAAGCCCATGCCGACCAACTGGGCGACCAAGGATTTGGAAGCGATCGACTTCGATGTGATCCGTTACTATTTGTCCGATGGTGAAAAACCGAAGCGTTCATGGGATGATGTTCCGGCCGATGTGTTAGAAACCTTCGAGCGGCTTGGGATTCCGCAGCAAGAGCGTGCTTTCCTCGCCGGGGTGGAGGCTCAGTTCGACTCCGAGGCAGCTTATTCCAACGTCAAGGAAGAGCTCACGAAGCAAGGGGTGATTTTTTGCAATTCGACGGAGGGCTTGAAGGAGCACGAGGAGATTTTCCGTCCATGGTTCGGGAAAGTCATCCCGACGGGGGATAATAAGTTTTCTGCGCTGAACTCAGCGGTTTTTTCCGGTGGTTCCTTTATTTACATCCCCAAGGGCCTCAAGCTCAAGCAGCCGCTTCAAGCGTATTTCCGCATCAACTCGGAAAACTTCGGCCAGTTCGAGCGCACCTTGATCATCGCGGATGAGGGCGCGGAGTTGATGTACATGGAAGGCTGCACCGCACCCAAATTTGAGACAGCGACGCTCCATTCTGCGGTCGTTGAGCTTGTGGCGCTCAAGGGTGCGAAGATTCAATACGTGACCGTGCAAAATTGGTCGTCGAATGTTTTCAATCTCGTGACCAAGCGTGGGATTGCGATGGAGGACGCGGAAGTTCGTTGGATCGATTGCAACATTGGCTCGCGTCTTACGATGAAGTATCCCGGCGTGGTGATGAAGGGGAAACGAGCTCGCGGCGAGGTCATCTCGATCGCTCTGGCCACTACCGGACAGCACCAAGATACGGGTGCAAAAATGATCCCCGC